>NZ_BAAGPR010000034.1:0-68030 GCF_054783955.1 Streptomyces mayteni
CCGCGGGCCGCAGGCCCGCGTGGCGCGGGCCACGGCCGGCCCACCGGCCGTCGCGCAGCGACATGCCGCTCCCGCCGTTCCCTCGGGCCGCCGGCCGTCGCCGCGCCGCGCCGGTAGGCACCGGCCGCCGCAGGCGCGCGCACCACGTCAGCCAACACGGGCCGCAGGCCGACCCTCGTCACGGCCAACACGGCCGCCAGCCGCAAGCCGCACAGCGCAGCCGGCCGTCGTGCGACCACGCACCAAGGAACACCCGGCGCTCCGCGCCGGCAGGCGCCGGTCGCGCGGCCTGGGCCCACGTCCGACCCCGGCCGCCCCGCGGCGGCGCCGCGGGCCGCAGGCCCACGTCGCGGCACGGCCGCAAGCCGCGCAGCGGCAGACGGCCGCCGGCCGGTGCCGCGTCGTGAGTACCCGGCGCTCCGCGCCGGTTAGGCTCCGGTCGTCGGGAACTCCGCGTCGAGCGCGGCCAGTTCGGATTCGAAGCGGGCGCGGGCCGCCGACTTGTCGGCGGCCGGGAGCCACGCGGCGTCGATCGACCGCAGGGACATCTCGCGCAGCCGCGCCCGCGGAACGCCGATCGTCTCGGCGGCGATCCGGTACTCGTCGGCCAGCGAGGTCGGGAACATGCCCGGGTCGTCCGAGGCGAGGACGACGTTCAGGCCGGCGTCCACCATCGCGGCGATCGACGCGCGGCGCCACGGCCGCCAGGAGCGGCGCGACGTCGTCGAGATGACCGTGAACGGCACGCCCTCGTCGCGGCAGCGGGCGACCAGGTCGTCGTCCTCCAGCACGTAGTAGCCGTGGTCGATCCGGTCGCAGCCCAGCAGGTCGAGGCAGGTCGCCGTGTTGACCGCCACCGGCGCGTGCTCCGAGGCGTGCGCCGTGCGGCGCAGCCCCGCGTCGCCGGCCAGCCGGTACGCCTCGACGAACCGCTCGGGCGGGCCCGCGAGTTCGAGGTTGACCAGGCCGATGCCGGCCAGGTACTCGTGCGGCCGGTCCACCGCCCGCCGCACGTAGTCGAGCGCCCACTCGGCGTCCCGGCTGCGGTCGATCGAGCCGATCAGCCGGCCCGTCATCCCGAAGTCGCGCTCGGCCAGCCTGATGCCCTCGGCGCACGCCTCGAGCAGGCCGTGGAAGTCGAGCCCGGCCTCGGCCAGCCGCGGCGGCACGTCGTCGACGTGCAGCTCCAGGTGCCGGACGGCGCCGCGGTGCGCGTCCTCGAACGCCTCGTAGGTGATCCTGGTGAGGTCGTCCGCGTCGCGCAGCGCCTCCTCGACCCAGCCGCTCGCCCGGAACAGCGAGTACGACACCTCGGGCTCGTCCGGCGACCGCTCCTGCGGCACCGGGATCCGGGTGTTCCGGTACAACTCGGGGTCGGGCGGCAGGGAGTTGATGTCACGCCAGATGGCCTCGGGCGCGTCCGGCAGGTCGAGCCCGGCCCGGCCGGCGAGCTCGGCGAAGGTCGAGGCCCGCACCGTGCCGATCAGATGGACGTGCAGGTCCGCCTTGGGTATCCGCGCCAGGTACGCGGCCGGCGTCGGTTCGTTCGACGCCTGGTTCTCTGTCTCTCGCATGGCTCACTTACGGAGGTGGAACACCCGGGCCGGCGAGGGTGACTCCGCGTCGCCGGCCCGGGGGCTGTGGGGGGTGGGCAGATCAGGGACGTCCCGGCTCAGCTGCCGGAGACCTCGCGGGCGAACCGCTCCACCCACTCGGTGCGGTTCTCCACCAGCTGCCGCGGGTCGAGCGTCTGGTAGCCGGCCGCGATCGGGTCGGTGGCCGCCTCGCCCATCAGCTCGGCGAACGTCTCGGACGGCGCGACCTCCGGGTTCACCGGCAGGTCGGACTCCACGCTGGCCTGCTGCGCCTCGACCGACAGCATGTAGTCGATGAAGGCGTACGCGCCGGCGGAGTTGGGCGCGCCGTCCGGGACCATCAGCCGGTTGGTCGCCATGTAGCGGCCCTCGGTCGGCGGCACCCAGTCGACCGGCTCGCCGGCCGCGATCAGCGGCGGGACGAAGGCGCTGATGGTCGGCACGGCCGCGATCTCGCCCTGGGAGATCAGGTTGGTGACCTCGGTGGTCGAGCTGTAGAACTGCAGCACGCCGGACGACCAGCCGCCCATCGTCTCGAAGGCGGTGTCCATGTCGTAGGGGCCTTCGCCGAACTGCTCGCCGATGCCTGAGGCGGTCAACTGGCCTGCGGTGGCGGAGATGTCGGGCAGCGCGACCCTCCCCGAGAAGGCCGGGTCGCCGAAGACGCCCCAGTCCGCGGCCTCCTCGGCGCTCAGCTCGTCGGTCCGGTAGAGCACGCCGTTGAGCTGGTAGGTGTAGGCGGGCCCGGCGTAGGCGTCGTCCGCCGCGAACTCGGCGATGGCGTCCAGGTTGGGCACGTCGCCCGAGTCGAACTCCTGGAACAGGCCCTGGTCCTGGCCGAGCGCGGCGAAGGTGTCGGAGATCAGCATCACGTCGATGCCGGGGTCGCCGGCCGCCAGCTGGAGCTGGGTGAGGCGGTCGGCGTTGCTGCCGCTCTCGATCTCGACGGTCGCGCCGGTGGCCTCCTCGAACGGCTCGACGATGTTGGCCTCGAAGTCCTCGACGCCGAACGGGAACGTCGACACCACGATGGTGGCGCCCTCAAGACCTTCACCACCCTCGCTGCCCGAGCCGGCGTCGTCCGAGGAGTCGGAGCCGCAGGCGTTCAGGGTCAGCACGGTGGCGAGCGCGCCGGCGCCCACCGCGAGCCTGGGCAGTCCGGTCAGGTTGGGCAGTCCTCGTCTGGTCCGCCGCGTGCGCTGCGTCCGCTTCATGGGTTGTGCTCCGTTCGTACGTGTGACTCAAGGCTTCAGCCGGCGAGCGACACCAGGTGGTCGGGGCGCGCGGAGACCGTCACCCTGCCTCCCGGGTGCAGCGCGGCGCGGTCCTCGGGGGTGAGCGCGTCGCCGCGCAGCGAGGCGACCAGCGGGGTGGTCTCCCCGCCGGCCTCGGCCGCGTCGAGCGCGACGCGGACCTCGACCCCCCGGTAGGCGATCGACCGCACCGTCGCGGACACCGCCGTCTCGCCGCCCGCCACGTCCCCCGGCGAGACGGTCAGCAGCTCGGGCCGCACCGTCACCAGGCCGCGCTCGGGCAGCGTGAGGAAGTTCTCGTAGCCGAGGAACTCGGCCACGAACCGGTTGGCGGGCGCCGGGAACAGCTCGTCGGGCGCGCCCTGCTGCATCACCCGGCCCGCGTTCATCACGACCATGTGGTCGGACATCTCCAGGGCTTCTTCCTGGTCGTGGGTGACCAGGACGACGGTGAGGCCGGTCTCGGCCTGGATGCGGCGGATCTCGCCGCGCATCTGCACCCGCAGCCGGGCGTCCAGGTTGGAGAGCGGCTCGTCGAGCAGCAGCAGCCGGGGCCTGATGGCGATGGCGCGGGCCAGCGCGACCCGCTGCTGCTGGCCGCCGGAGAGCGCCTTGGGGCGGCGGTCCCCGAGGTGGCCGAGCCCGACCAGCTCCAGCGCCTCGGCGACCCGGCGGGTCCGCTCGGCCTTCGGCACCTTGCGCAGCTTGAGCCCGAAGCCGACGTTGCCGGCGACCGTCATGTGCGGGAAGAGCGCGTACGACTGGAAGACCATGCCGAGGTCGCGCTTCTCCGGCGGGGTGGTGGTGTGGTCCTTGCCGCCGATCATGATCGTGCCGGCGGAGGGCTCGAGGTATCCGGCCAGCATGCGCAGCGACGTCGTCTTGCCGCAGCCGCTCGGCCCGAGCAGCGTGGTGAGGGCGCCCTCGCGGATGGCGAGGTCGAGCGAGTCGACCGCGGTGAAGTCACCGAAGTGCCGGCTGACCGCCACGAATTCGGCTGCGGTGGTCATCTGTTGATTCCTCCGAAGATGCGGGCGAAGCCGAGGATCCGTTCGGCGACGACGGCGAGCACCACGGTGGCGGCGAGCAGCAGCGTGGACATCGCGGCGATGATCGGCGTGTAGTTCTGCTGGACGTAGTCGAGCATCGTGACGGGCAGGGTGCGGAAGTCCCGCGACTGGAGCAGCAGCGAGATCGGCACGTTGTTGAACGAGGTGACGAAGCTCAGCAGCGCGGCCGAGATGATGCCGGGCCGCAGCACCGGCAGCGTCACGGCGAAGAAGGTGCGCAGCGGCGAGGCACCGAGCCCGCGCGCCGCCTCCTCCAGGGCCGGGTCGGCGAGCACCAGCGAGGCGCCGGTGACCCGGACCGTGTAGGGCAGCAGCAGCGCGGTGTGGCCGATGAGCAGCGCCTGGAAGTTGTCGAGTTCCAGCTGGAGCATGAGCTGCTGGAAGAGGGCGAGGCCGACGACGAGTTCCGGGAGGATCAACGGCGAGAGGAAGAGCCCCTCGACGAGCGACTTGCCTGGCAGCCGGCCGCGCATGATCGCCAGCGTCGCCGGGATGCCGACGGCCAGCGCCAACACGGTGGCGAGCAGGGCGAGTTGGAGGCTGGAGAGCAGGGCGTCGGTGAACGGCTGGTAGCTGGTGGCCTCGTCGAACCAGCGGAGGGACAGGCCCTCGGGCGGGAACCGCAGGGTCTCGCCTTCGGTGAACGCGGTGGCGACCACGAACAGGATCGGCACGATCATCACGACGTAGCCGAGCACCGCGAGCGAGGCGGCCACGGGGCTTGAGCGCTTCACTGGATCCGCCCCCTCGTCCTGGTCGCCAGGGTCGACGCGACGTAGACCAGCACCACGAGGATCGTCATCACGATGGCGGTCGCGGAGGCGGCGGCCCAGTCGAGGGTGACGCCCGAGTAGCTGAAGAGCTGGGTGGAGAGCATCCGTTGCCGGGAGCCGCCGAGCAGGTAGGGGGTGGTGTAGGCGGTGACGGCGCCCGCGAAGACGAGGGTGGCGGCCATCGCGATGCCCGGCATGGAGAGCGGGATCACCACGCTCCACATGGTCCTGGTGCGGCCGGCGCCGAGCCCGCGCGCCGCGTCGTCGAGGCCGGCGTCGACCTGGGCCACCGCCGAGTAGCAGGTGACGATGGCCAGCGGCAGGAAGAGCTGCACCAGGCCGAGCACCACGGCGAGTTCGGTGTAGAGCAGCTGCGGCGCCTCGTCGGTGAAGCCGAGGGCGACCAGGGTCTTGCCGACGACGCCGTTGCTGCCGAGGACCACCAGCCAGCCGTAGGTCCGCACCACGTTGCTCAGCAGCAGCGGGAAGATCGCCAGCGCGAGCAGCGGCCCGGCCCAGCGGGACCTGGAGCGGGCCAGCAGGAAGGCGGTCGGGAAGCCGAGCAGCACGCAGATCGCGGTGACGACCAGGCCGACGCGGAGCGTGCGCCAGACGATCTCCAGGTCGTAGGGGTCGCTGAGCATCCGGCCCAGCCGGTCGAGGACTTCGCCCGTCTCCACCCGGGGTGGCGAAAGCAGCATCACGAGGGAGGGCGCGACGACCCCTCCGACGAGAAGTGCCAGGCCGGGCAGCAACAGCGCGAGCGCTATTCGGCGCGAACGGATCAAGGTGTGTCCTGATGACTCTCTGGTGATGCTCTCTGATGTAGCTCTCTGTACTCACAACCGGTTGCGCAACCGGTTGCGGTGACAGTAGTTTGCCGAGAGGTGCGGCGTACAGGGGGCGTTATTAACTCTTTGTAAAAGTCCCCGAGTGCGCCTCACGCTGGGTAAGATCACCTGCACACGCCCGAGGAGTCCGGTGCCCACGCTCGACGACGTCGCCCGCGCCGCCGGCGTCTCCAAGTCCACGGCCTCGCGCGCCCTTTCGCGCCCGGCCCTGGTGGCACCCGAGACGGTTCTCCGGGTGCGGGAGAGCGCCGAGCGGCTCGGCTTCGTGCCCAACCGCGCCGCCACCGCGCTGGCGCGCGGCCGCACCGGCGTCGTCGCGGTGGTGGTGCCCACCCTGGAGAACGCCTTCTTCACCCCGATCATCGGCGGCGCCCAGCGCCGCGCGGCCGAGTCGGGCCTCCAACTCACCGTCGTGGTCAACGCGTTGCGCCACGACGCGGACCTGGAGGCACTGACCCAGCTCTCCGCCCAGGTCGACGGCTTCCTGCTGACCGCACCGCTCGGCTCGGAGTCCCGCACGCTGGCCGCCTGCCAGCTCAAGCCGACGGTGCTGGTGGACCGCGAGATCCCCGGCGTCTCCTCGGTGATAGCCGACACGGCGACGGCCTTCGCCGCCGTCGCCCGCCACTTCATCCGGCGCGGCCACCGGCGGATCGCCCTGGTCGGCGGCTCCAACCGCTCCTGGCAGAACGAACAGCGCACCGAGGCCGTCAGCGCCGCCACCCGCGGCCTGGCCGAGCTCGCCATCCTCGACCCGATGCCGCCGACCTTCGCGGCCGGCACGGAGATCGCCCCCGCGATCGCCGACCGCGACGTGACCGCCGTCATCCCCTACGCCACCGCGCTCGGCCTCGGCATCATCTTCGCCCTCGGCGCGCGGGGCATCGCCGTCCCCGACGACATGGCCATCACCATCGAACGCCAGGTGGCCACGGCGCTCGGCCTCACCACCATGCCGACGATCGACGTCGACGGCCCCGAACTCGGCCGCACCGCGATGTCCACCCTCCACGACTTGATGACCCGCGACACGGCCGAGACCGCGGCCCGCCTGCGACTGCCGGTCCCGGTGGTCTACCCCACCGGGGCGTGAGAGCGGACGCCCTCCCGTTCAGAGGCCCCGGACCACCCGGGCCCTCCCCTGCGTGCGGAAACCGAGCTCGTGACGGTAGATCTCGGGCATGCGATAGCGGCCGTCAGCATCTCTGGCCAGCGCACCCCACTGCTCCAGAGCTTCGACGTCATCGGCCGTCAGTGCCACGTCTGCCGCGTCGAAGGGCATTCTGACGGAGTCCGAGAAGGCGGAGATATCCCGGAGAAGCTTTCCCAAACGCGGATTCTCCTGGTTGATCTCGTCAACTTTGGCGCGGCTACAGGCGCCCAGGGCGTTGCGCATAGCCGCCGGAGTCAAGACCCGGTCCGGCCAGCGCTCATCTCCGACCGAGGCGCTCGCCGCCTCGCGCAGAAAACGAACAACGTCGCGAGCCTGGATCTGTTCATTGAAGTCCGACAAGGCTGCGGGAACCCAGCGCTCGGACCGTGCCTCGCGCGAGCTGTCCGTCCCCAGCTTCGCACCCCAGAGAGGCTGGAGCGCCTGGACGATCTCGTCGTAGCCCATATCGGCGATCGAGCGATGTGGGGACGTCGCGTCGGCATTGGTCGCTACCCAGAGGGCGAGTCGGAGGGCATCCTCGGTGTCCCATCGCAGCTCATAGGGAGAGTAGCGGTCGAGGAACTGGCCGAGGTTCTGCCTGATCGCCGAGCGGACCAGGTCCTGGCGCACGAAGACCACAAGGCCAAGCGTGCGATGGCGAAGCATGCTGAGCCACGCGGGAATGTCCATGAGCAACGTCCGCAACGCGACGCGCTTGGGTTCCCCGTCCACCGACTCAAGCCAGTCCTCCAGGCCGTCGATGACGAAGACGCAGGCCCCGGACGCGTCCAACGTCCGATTGATCAGGTAGCCCTCGGCGGATTCATCCCGTTCGGCACCTGCTGACCATGCCAGACACTCCAGCCAGCGCAGCCGCCAGAACCCGGGGTCGTCGGCGTGCTCGTCCCGCAGACCGGCGTTGAGATGCCTCCGGATCTCAACCGCGGTAACGCCAGCCCCGCCCGCCGCGCGGTCTCTCAACGTCTGCGGCGACGTCACGTCGGCTTGCGGATCGGAGATGTTCGCCGGGTCCAACACGGGAACCACCATGGCGGACCGCTCAACGCCCTGCCCGCTCTCTCGCGCGAACGCCTCCCAAGTGCCACTGGCGCACATCCTGGCGTAGGTGAACGTCTTGCCCGAGCCCTTCGCGCCCACGACGACCGTTACCGGGAGATCGGTGCTGTGATCCGCAATCAGTCGTCGCATCGGCTCGGTGGTGAGGAACCCGAGACCCGTGTCCATGCCGCGCCGCTCAGCGAAGACGAGTCGGCCTGCCGCGTCTTCGAGGGCGCGCCGACGCCCCTCCAGCCTGGCCGGCTCCTCAAGGTGTGCCGGTGTCGTCGATGGCCTGCTCGGGGCGAATTCGCCGAGCAGGCCGGGCAGGCCATAGCGCCTGATGACCTCGATGACCGCGTCCCAGGTCGGCGGAAGCGCCAGCAGTTCCTCGCGGAAGGGACTCAGCACAGGCTTGGTGAGGACTTGCTCGTCGACCGCCAGTTCCTCCTGCGGGTAGGCGTCGGCGGTTGTTTCCGACAAGGCGATCGTGGATGACAGGGCTGCCGAGAGCGCGCCGCGTGCCCGCTCGGCATGAGAGTCATGGACGTCAAGCCGGTACTGCGTCACGATCGCCCCCGGCGTGGGATCCGTCCCCGCCACTGCGGGCGACTGCGCGCCCAACTGCCGGATCATGGTCTCGGTGCCACGGAGCGACTGGCTGCTGATTGTCGTCACGAAGACCCGCATCACCCGGGGGTCCAACAGGATCGGCGCCGCCAGTTCGGAAGCTCCGGCCCGGAGGTCCAGCACGACGGTATCGGCCTCGGCGGCGACCGCGAGGGCCGCCAGTGACTCACTGAGAAAGTACGGTGAGCGGTCCTCGGTCAGGAGGTCGGCGGGCCCGATCCGGGGCGGCCCGAGACGCCTGCGCCGACTGGCGGGAAGGACGGTCACCCGCCCTGTCCCCGGATATCGCGAGACCCGCTGATTCGGCAGATAGGCGGCGGCGATCTCCACCGCCTGGGTCGGATCGCCCCGCTGGGAGGAGTGAAGGAGGGCGAGGAGATCCTCGTACGCGATGTCGCAGCGCCCCCCCTGGGCCTGGTACATCCAGGTGATGCCGGGCGCCTCCAGGTCCGCGTCCACGAGGAGCACGTGCTGCCCCTCGGAGGCCAGCCGGTCAGCCAGCGCCACGGCATGCAGCGTGCGTCCCACACCTCCCTTGAACGAGTGGAACGCGGTGACCTGCGTGTCCCCGGCGAATCGCGTCGCTTCCGGGCGCGGAAGGGTTTCTGTCAACGCCGAGGTGACACGGCGTTCGCTGAGCTTCGGACGGCGCGCGACCATCCGGATATCCGTGGACTCGGCCAACCGCACGGGAAGCGACTCCTGCACGTGGCTGGTAGGACGGTCCAGGGCGAGATGAAGAAGACCGCCCTCGTGCTCGGCGGTTGATCCCAGGCCGAACTGACGATCCAACCACGCCCGGACGTCAGCCACTCCTGTGCCGGGGTGAACCGTCAGCTCCACCCCGTCCCACCACGCGTCGACCTCCAGCAGCCAAGCGGGCCACTCCCCCCCTTCCTCCCCGAGGGCTGCCTCGGCCAGTTGGGAATCGATGTCAACCCAGGTGAAGAGCTTGCCAGCCATAGCGCTCAAGATCCCTTCCTGGCGTCCATCACCAGTGACTTCAAGGCTTCCAACGCCGCCCTCTGATCATCCGCACGCAGTTCCGCACCATAGCGCCATGCCTCATGCAGGTCGTTGCTCTCGATCCAGGCGCCGCCCTTGTGTCGACGGCAGCGCAACGGGTCAGGGCCGGCTGGGAGAGGCGGCAGGTTCAATTTCTTCGCCAGGCGGCGCAGATTGTGCGTCCGTAGGTCACTGGGTAAGGCCGAGGTGTCCTCGCGGCGCAGAACCCAGTGCAGCACCTCGGCCTTCAAAGCGCACTCGGCGGCGTAGAAGAGCAACAGCCCGGCAACCGCGACTTCCCCCGCCTGTTCGGCGGCCTCTCCCCGCTTGGCGAGCCGATCACGGCTCCGCCGCAACTCGCTGACCCCCACGTCCACCATCGGAACAACCTACTTCTTCTCAGACCGCGGCCGGCCTGCGGGCGCGGCCCATGCGAAGCGCGGTGCGGATCTTGGCCGCGTGCGCGCTGGCGTTCGCCCCTGGTCGCTCCGACGACGGGGCGGGTTCGCCTCGGCAGGTGCCGCAGATGCCCCCGGGGAGTGCTTCGGGGCGGCCGGGCGCCGCGCAGACCGTGCATTCGAGGATGCGGCGAACCGAGGGTCCGGCCTTCGGCCGAGCTCGCTCCGGCGGCAGCTTCTCCGCCAATCGGCGGCGGGCGATCCCGCACGCCGAGAACACCTGCGATGGCAACCCCGCGGTGAGCGCGTGCCAGAACTGCTGCTCGGTCGCGCCTCGTTCGAACCAGGGCACGGCCAGCTTCTCCAACTCCGCGCAGTCGCGGGCCGACAGCATCATCCGGGCATCGGTCTCGCCAAGCCGGGCGAGGGCCGCGTAGGCACGGGAGCGGACCGGCTTCTGCTCCTCGTCCCAGTCCTTCGGCTGCTGGCCGCCGGTGAGGAACGCTTCCCACCAGGCGTCGTCGCGTGCCGTGCGGGAGAAGTAGGTGCGGGTGACCCACTGCGGCGCGCCGTCGACGCGCTCGTTGACCCGGCGCAGGTGTCCGGCCTCGGAGAGGCGGCGCAGTGAGGTGGACACGGCCATCTGTCCGAACGTGAGCTGGCCGGCCAGGCCCTTGATGGAGATGTCCGCGCCCTCGGGAAGCCGGTCGATGTGGTGGGCGATGGCGGCGTCGCGCCAGTGCAGGTGCTCGAAGTCGTGTCCGGTGCGGGACCGTTGACCGGGGGCCGAACGCTTTCCGTAACCGGAGCGTGCCATCGGGTGTGCGGTGGAGGGCGTGACGGGGCTAGGATTGGGCGAAGCCACGGGATTTTTTCCCTTTGTTTCGATCTTCGTGGTCAGAGCTCCGCTCGGTGGTCTCAACACCGGCGGGGCTCGTTTTTGTCCGCTGTGCCGCACGTTACGCCGTTGGAGCCAACTGTGTCCAATGCGTCACATGAGGTGATCGGCGCACCCCAGGAGGGCGGGAGGGTGGGTCAAGACCCGCCACCCATTCCACAGAAAGAGCGCTCGCTTCTCGCATCGCGAAACCCAAGCCCCGGCTGTTGGCCGCGTCACCCTCGACGTCGATGGCTCCGAACTCGGCCGGACCGCGATGTCCACCCTCCACGACCTGATGACCCGCGACACGGCCGAGACGGCGGCCCGCCTCCGCCTGCCGGTCCCGGCGGTCTACCCCACCGGGGCGTGAGGGGCCCGCCGGCCGTCGTCTCAGGGCCAGGTACGGTCGATCCGGTCGATCCGGACGGCGTAGGCCGCCGGCCCGCCCCGGACGATCGCCGCGTGTATGGCCTCGCGGTTGTGGTCGAGCCGGCTCACCATCTCCAGCGCGCGCAGTTGTTGGTTGTCCAGGTAGAAGAGCACCGCGGCCCGGTCCCGGACCGGCTCGATCTCCCGATCCCGCGTCTTGATGCGGCCGTCCTTGGACAGGGGGACCCACCCCTGGTCGAGACCGTGTGCGATCCAGTCCTCGTCGGCGATGTCCTGTGCGTCGGCCGGGAACACCTCGCCGATACGGTGCACCGTCCAGCCCCGCGCGCGTAACTCCTCAGCGACCCGCCGCCCGAGGTTCCGGTCGAGGAAGAACTCAGGCGGCAAGGCGCACCACGGCTCGGCACAGGGCGTCGACCTGGTCCGCTTCCATGTCGTACTCGTAGGCGATGTCCTCGACCGACTCCCCCGCCTCCCAGAGGTCGGTCACCGCCTTCACCGGCACCCGATTCGCCTCGATCACCGGGAGACCGTGCCCGAACCTCGGGTCGATGGCCACGGGAACCGACTCGGGATACTGCCGCAGCCGAAGACTGATCGGGAACTCGTCGCCGGGGTTCCAGGACAGATATCGCAGATAACCGGCGACGACCTCGCGGATGGGTGCCTGCCCGTCCCTGGCGCGGCGCAGGTCGCCGAGGCCATGCTCGACGAAGATGTCCACCCCGTCCGTGGCGATGCGGCGCGAGACCAGGCCGTAGGGGGTGTCGAAAGCGTCTCGCACAGCTGTGGCGGCCTCCCGGATCTCGCTCATCCGCAGCCCGAGTTCCCGCAGCGAGCGCAGAACGTAGGCCTCGGCCACGGCGACGAACGGCACCGAGGGCTGCCCCCTGCGGACGGGCTCGACCCTGTGCACGAGTGGGGCCCCGGCGGCCTTGCCCTGCAGCCAGGAGCGCAGGGTGGACTGCGGGATCTGAAGGTGGGAAGCGGTCTCAGCAGGCGTGATCATCCCGTCCGTGAACCTGTCGATCACCGACGCCTCCCTCCGCTCCGCGATGGAGCACCGGATCCTGTCATACCCAGGCTGCCATCCCTGCCCTCGAACTGGTCGCCGTGGGCGGCTCGCGTCCCGGCTCCCGGGTCGGGTCTCGATCCGTGCTGGACCGAGCCGGCCGCTTATCACCCGAAGGGGGGAAGCCTCCGCGTCGCCCGCGGCGCTACGGGCGACGCGTGGACGCGGCCTACCGTCTGTTCTCCTAGAGGCCGCGTACGTGCGGGCCGACGACGTTCGACCAGGCGTTGCCGCTGTGCGCGTCCCAGTTGACCGACCAGGTCATCGCCCCGCGCAGGTCGGGCCAGGTCTGGTCGGGCACGAAGTTCCCGCAGCGGGTGCCCTTGGTGAGGCAGTCGAGCGCGGCGGTCACCACACTGGGCGCCACATAGCCGGAGCCCGCCGCGTTGGGCGAGGCCGGGACGCCGAGGCCCACCTGGGAGGGTGCGAGGCCGTTCTCCAGCTGGATGCAGGCCAGCGCGGTGAGGAAGTCCACGCCGCCCGACGAGTAGACCTGGCCGTCGCACCCCAGCATCGAGCCGCTGTTGTAGTACTGCATGTTGACGACGGTCAGGAAGTCCCTGGTGTTCAGGGCCAGTTGGAAGTAGGGCGTGCTCGTGTTCTGCATGTCCAGCGTCTGCGGCGCCATCGTGTAGACGAGCCCGGCCCCGGCCCCGGCGCGAACGGCCTCCATGGCCTGGGTCATGTACTGCGCGTTGATGCCGTGTTCGAGGTCGATGTCCACGCCGTCGAACCCGTACTCGTCCATCAGGCCGAGCGTCGACTCGGCGAACGCCTGGGCCGAGGCGCTGTCGGTGACCGAGACGCTCGCGTTCTGGCCGCCGACCGAGATGATGACCGAGACGCCTTCGGCCTGCTTGGCGGCGATGTCGTCCTTGAACTCCTGCTCGGACGCGTAGCCGAGCACCGGGTCGAGGGTGAAGTCGATCTGTCCCGGGGTGGTGGTGGATTCGGCGAACGCCACCGCGATGATGTCGTACTCGTCCGACACGTCGCGCAGTTTCTGCACGACGGACCCGTTGCTGAAGTTGTGCCAGTAGCCGGTCAGGGCGTGCTCGGGGACCGCGGTCGGCGCGACGGCTTCCGCCGTGGCCTCGGCCGTTTCCAGGTCGTTCGCGCCCGCGGTCAGGGCGGGGCCGGTGAGAGCCAGGGCGCCGGCCAGGGCCGTCGCGCCGAGCAGCCGGCGCAGGTTGGTGCTGTCCACGCTCGCCTCCGTAGCGTCAAGTAGTGGGGGTGCTCGGGAGGAAACGGTGGCCACCGTTGGCCAGACAGATTGGTCCAGACCAGCGAAGGTGTCAATGGGGCCGGCGCGAGGAACTGTCATGCTGAGCGAGTTCGATTCGTTCCCCGCACCGTGGAGGGTATGGATGCGTGCCGGCGTCGTGGTCACCGCACACCCCGGTGTGGAGGATCTCGCCCAGCGGGCCGAGGAGTTGGGCCTATCCAGCTTCTGGGTCTACGACTCCCCGATGGTCCACGGCGACCCCTTCGTCGCCCTGAGCCTCTGCGCGAGGGCCACCAGCCGCATCAGGCTCGGCATCGGCGTGACCTCGCCGGGGCTGCGCTCGGCCCCGGCCGCCGCGAGCGGGCTCGCCAGCCTCAACGCCCTCGCGCCGGGCCGGATCATCTGCGGGGTCGGTACGGGAAACACCGCCCGACGCACCCTGGGGATGCGGCCGACCACGGCGGCCGCGCTGGAGAACTTCACCTCCGCGCTCCAGGACCTGTGCGCCGGGCGCACGACCGAGCATCGCGAAGGCGACCGGATCCGCGACGTCCGGTTCCTGCACACCGGCGGGCACGCGAACACCACCGACCCGATCGAGTTCGTCGTGGCCGCCCTCGGCCCGAAGGCCGCCGCCGTCGCCGGCCGCCGCGGCACCGGCCTCATCTCCTTCGGCCTGCTCGACCCGACCGCCTGGCACGCGTTGCACGACGCTCGCCGCCACGCCGCCGAGGGCACGCCAGGCGACCCCGACTCGTACCTGGTCACCGCGCTGCACGTCCTCGACGAGGACGAGGACCCGCACGGCGACGCCGCCCGGGACGCGACCGGCCACCTCGCCCTGTCACTGCTGGCGTACGCCGCCGACACACCCGCCTTCGCCGAGCAGCTCGGCCCCGAAGAGCGCGAGGCGGTCCGGCGCCTGCTCGACCGGCGCGGCACCACCGCCACCGCACCTGACCGGTACACCAGGCTCTACCCCAACTACCTCTGCCGCATCGCGCCCCAGGACCGGGATCTGGTCCTACCCTCGCTGATGAACGCCCTGGCCCTGGTCGGCACCCGCGACGACCTCCTCGCCCGCGTCACCGCCCTGGAACAGGCCGGCATCGACGAACTTCTCGTCCAGCCGGTGATCGACCCGCCCACCGAGATGGCCAGGCTCGCGGAACTCCTCGCCTGAGCGGGTGCCCGGCCACGATCGCTCAGCCCGAGACGCGGGCCTCGATGCCGTCGAGGAGGAAGTCGAGGCCGGTCAGGAACGTCTCGTCGGCGCTCAGGTGGGGGCCGTCGCGGACGACCGTGGCCATCGCGGGGTAGCGGCCCGTCGCGAAGGTCCGCTCCAGATACGGCCCGAAGGCGGCCTGCCACTGCTCCTTGTCGGTACCGGTGGCCCGCTCGGCGCGCCGCTCGCTGATCTCCCGGCGCACCGCGCCGATCACGTACGCGTTGACCGCGGCGACCACCGGCACGACGGTGTCCACGTCGACGCCTTCCATGCCGGCCACCACGGCCTCCCCGCTGGCCAGCGTGTGCGGGCCGAGCTGCGGCCGCCCCCCGATCAGGTCGGCGAACCACTCGTGCTCGTGCGCGGCACGCCGGGTGTCCTCGGCAAGGGAGCGCAGCACCTCCCGCCAACCGTCCCCGGCCGGCCTGATCTCGGCGTAGACCGCGTCGACCATCAGCTCGAGCAGCTCCTCCTTGGTGGCGATGTAGCCGTACAGCCGCATCGGCCCGACGCCCAGCGCGGCGGCGACCTTCCGCAGCGACACGGCCGTCAGCCCGTCCGCGTCGGCCAGCCGGACCGCCGCGCGCACGATCCGCTCCCGGCTCAACGGAGCCGGCACCGGCCGCTCCGGCGGCTCCGGCCGCTCCCACACCAACATGCGGCCGACGATACCCGCCCGATTCTTACGGCGACGTCAGGCGATACGGCGTATCGACGTCACCCGGCGAGCCAGGCGCGGAGGCCCGTGCCGATGACGACGTCATGCGGCAGCCGCGCTAACTCCAGCGGATCGGCGGCCACGCCCTGCCGGGCGAGGATGCCGGCCAGTGCCGACCAGTGGGCGGCCGCCGCCTGTTCCTGGGTCTGTCCGTCGAACGGCTCGTCGGGGCCGACGACGGTCCGGGCCGTGTCCTCGATCTCCTCGACCGAGGTCCAGTCGCGGATGTCCGCCTCGCCGACCGGGGAGGAACTCCAGCCGCGGTCGGCGAGCAACACCAGGGCGCGGCCGTCAGCGAGGACGGCTTCGAGCCGCGCCGACACCGACATCTGCCGGGCGTCGGTCACCGTCTCGTCCAGCTCGGCGCGCGTGACCAGCCGGCGCACGCCCGTCACAACTCACCACTCCGCACGGCGGAGACGAAGGCGGACCAACCGCCAGGGGTATGGAGCAGGGCCAGGCCGTGCGGAACCTTGGAGTCCCGCACCGGTATCGCGCCGGCCGGCGCGAACGTGCGGGAGAACTCGACGCACTGTCCGCCGTTGGCGTCGCTGTAGGAGGACCTGGCCCACTCGACGGCGGTGCGGTCCATGTCGCTGCTCATGCCCGGAACTCCTTCAACAGGCTGGTGATCATGGCCAGTGTCGCGTCAGGGGAAAGCGCGTTCGCCCTGAGCAGATCATAGTCATCCTGTGCCGCGGCGACCGTGCGCGCGGAGTCGTGCATCCGGCCGCCCACCCGGGTCTCCGTGTACAGCACGGTGGGTGAGTCCGGGAAGTGCAGCAGCGTGAACGGTTTCGTGGACGTGGCCGGTGCGCCGGCCGAGAAGGGCAGGATCTGGAGCCTGACGTTCGGGGACGTGGCCTCCTTCAGCAGATACTCGAGTTGGCCGGCCATCACCTCGGGCCCGCCCACCACCGTGCGCAGGCAGGACTCATGCAGGACGGCCCACAGCAACGGGGGTTCGTCCCGCTCGAACACCGAGCGGCGCCGGAGTCGCGTGGCGGCCTTGTCCTCGATCAGCTCCGACTTCGCACCCGAGTAGTAGGCGCGGAACGTGGCTCGCGCGTAGTCCTCGGTCTGGAGGATGCCGACCACGAGGGTGGTCGAGAAGTCCAGTATCCGCGACGCCTTCTGCTCCAGGTTGAGGTAGGGGGCGAACCAACTCGGGTGGTCGCCCTGGTCGATCCGGCGCAGGAGACCGATGAACAGGTTGCCGGTGCCGAAGGCGACGTCGCAGCCCTTCGCGAAGCGCTCGCTCGGCATCGGCAGCATCTTTCCCGCCTCGACCCGGCTGACGTACGCCTCCGAGTAGCCGGTCGCCTGGCCGAGGTGCTTCTGGGTGAGCTTGCGGGCGAGGCGCACCTGCCGCACGTCGCGACCGAATCGCTGGAGCGGGTTCAAGCTGCCTGGCTCTGGCGTGTCCTCCATGACCGTGACCTCTCTTCTCGCGGCCGGGGCCGAACGTCGCCGCAGTTGGCAGGCTTGCGCGCGGCTTGTTAAGCCCGGGATTCCACTCGCCACTGTGCCACCTTGGTGACCGCTGCGACACGCCCCGTGTTCGCGCTGGTTGACGCCCGGGTGCCACCGCGCCGCGCGGCCGAGTTGACGAAAGCGGGTCCACATGACGGCCAGTGATCAAGCGATCGTCCAAGAGCCCGAATCCGCTCAAGATAAGGATGCCGAGAGTGAGCACCTGGAGCTCCGGGAGAAGGTGCGGCGCGTCAACGCCGAGAGCGAATCGAACTTCCAGCTGAAGAGTGAGGGTTGGCGATGACTCGCGCACGCTTCCGGTTCCGGGACCACGCGTTCGGCCCGGACGAGTCCCCCGACGCGGAGCCGGTCAGGCAGGCCATGCAGTGCCTCTCCTGCGGCCTGTTCAGCCGCCGGTCCGAGAAGTCCGAGGACGGCTCCGAATGGGCCGTGGCCCACCTGAGGGAGAACCCGGAACACCTCGACTACCGGGCCCACCTCACCCGCCCGTACCGGTTCGTGCCGGGCGATTGGGGATGACGAAATTCAGCCCCTGGATGGACGAGTCGATCTGGGTAGCCTGAATATCGACGGCCCTCGCTCTCTTCCGGCCTGAGCCACGAACTCGGCAGACACTCGGCGAGGCGCTGCCCATGGACTGGCGAGCGCTCAAGCAACTGCAACGCAGACGGCTGGCTTCCCTGGGCATGAGCAACGACGTCACTCACCCCACGGAGCGAGAGAGCTTCGCCGAGGTCGTGCGGGACGCGTTGATCCTGCACGGCAAGGGCATGTTGGACGACATGCTGAAGAACGGCTCGACGCTCTTCGAAACCCGACTCGTCAATCCTGACGGGCTTCGGGCGGGGATCGAAGAGCTGAGCTTCGGCGGATACGACGAACAACGGCACTCTCAGCTGATCGAGGTCATTCATCTTCACCTGGCCGCGCGGGCCTATCTGTGACGGCCGCGCCAGCCAATCCATCGAAGCGCTCGGCCAGGTCGTCGACGAGTTCGGCGCGGCGGGCCATCAGATACATCGGTCCGTGGGTTTTCCGCATCTCGTGCACGACACGGAACCCCTGCTGCTCGTAGTAAGTCACCAGGCCAGCGAAACGGCAGCCGCGTCGAACCCAACGCATTCCCTCGCGGGCCGCACGATCGAGGGCCCACAAGGCGATGAGAGTGCCCGGCTTCCAATCCCGGAACGACGGGTCGGTGATGGTGGTGTACAGGTAGTGCGCCGGCTCGGCCAGTTCCTCCGCCGTCCACGCCATCGGCGGAGTCGAGTCCGTCACCGTGGTGCAACCGATGGGGCGGCCGTCCGCTTCCAGAACGAACATGGCGCCGTGTGGATTCTCGGCCTGCGCGCTCACCAGTTCGACTTCGGCGCGCCAACTCGGCATCCCGCGTTGCTCCAGCCACTCGGACCGGGCAAGCACCACGTCGGCGATGGGTGCGGCGTCAGCCGAACAGGCCGGACGAACGGCGAACTTCACCTTGCCTCCCTTGACATCGCACCACACGATACGACCGCCGGGTCGGACCGGCGGCATAGCCTGAGCCCGTCCGCACTGTCTGGGAGAGTTATGACAAGCAGGTTCACGGAGTTGACGGTTGACTGTCGCGATCCGGAGGGGCTCGCGGCCTTCTGGTGCGAGGTCCTGGACTTCGAGGTGATCGACCGGGGCGAGGGACAGGTCGAGATCGGCTCCTGGGTGCCGACCGTCGAGGAGGTCCGGGCCCGCCAGATGCCGCCCACCGTGCTGTTCGTCCAGGTGCCCGAGGGCAAGGCCGTGAAGAACCGGCTGCACCTCGACGTGAGCCCGATCGACGGCAGCACCGAGGACGAGGTCAACCGACTGCTCGGCCTCGGCGCCACCAGGGTGGATGTGGGCCAGGGCGCGGACCGGAGCTGGGTGGTCATGGCGGATCCCGAGGGCAACGAGTTCTGCGTTCTCCGCACGCTCGCACCGCGGGCCTGAGCCGCGACCGCGAACTCACCCCTCGGGCCAGGTGATCCACGAGTCGGGGATGTCGGCGTCGAGGCGGCGCACGTCCGGCCGGCGTAGCACCTCCTCGGCCGCGAGGCGGCCGGCGGTGAGGCGGGCGATCTCGATGGCGCCCAGCGGGCTGAAGTGGGTGTTGTCCTGCACGGTGCCGGTCCAGTTGAAGTACCGCTTGGTCTCCTCGGCGCCGAGCTTCCGCCAGCGGGCCAGGGAGAGTTCCTGGATGTCGAGCAGCGGAACGCGCTCGCGTTCCGCGAGGGCCCGCATGGCGGCCGGGTACTCGCCGTGCGTGGGGACCGCGTTGCCCGCGGCGTCGAAGCGGCGGCGTTCCACGGAGGTGGCGAGCACCGGCCGGGCGCCACGGGACCGTGCGCCGGTGACGTACTGGTTCAGGTGCTCCTGGTAGGTGGTCCACGGCTCGGTGTAGCGCGCGGGGTCCTCGATCTTCTCGTCGTTGTGGGCGAACTGGACGAGGAGCAGGTCGCCGGGACGGATCGACTCCAGGATGACGGCCAGCCGGCCCTCGTCGATGAAGCTCTTCGAACTGCGGCCGTTCATCGCGTGGTTGGCGACCGTCAGGGTGGGGCGCAGGAAGAAGGGGAGGGCCATCCCCCAGCCCGTCTCCGGCGCCGCGGTGGCGTACTTCTGGGCGGCGGTCGAGTCGCCGGCGAGGTAGAGAGTGCGGGGCACCGGGCGGTTGTCCTCTCGGGGGGCGGCGAGTGCGATGGGGGCCGTGGCGAGTCCGAGCGGTAGGCCGAGCAGGGACGCGAGCAGGGTCCGGCGCGCACTGATCACGGGATCTCCCTCGGGAGTGACGGACGGAGTAAGCGCTTGCAGACTGGCGAAACCTCGTTGACGGTAGGAGCGGACCGGCGCCGCGTCAATGGCGCGGCCGCGCCGGAAATGGGCGTGCGGACGGCGGCGCGGCGTGTCACGCTCCGGCGGTGAATCGTGAACAGCTGTCCCGTCTCGCCCACACGAACCATCCCGTCGCGGCTCCGCTCGACGACGACGCGGTGGGGGATCTCCTCGGCCACGCCGTCGCGCGCGGCGACGGCAGCGTGCTCGACCTCGGGTGCGGTGGGGGCGAGTGGCTGCTGCGGGCCCTGACCGCGCATCAGGGGCTGCGGGCCGAGGGGGTGGACGTCGCCGGGGCCGCGCTGGACCGGGCCCGGGGGGCCGCGCGGGAACTGGGGGTCGAGGGGCGGTTGACGCTGCATCAGGGTGACGTGGCCGAGTTCACCGCGCCGCACCGCTTCGATCTGGTGCTCTGCGTCGGGTCCACGCACGCCTTCGGCGGCCTGCCCGCCACCCTCGCGGCGGCCCGCCGGCACATGGCGCCCGGCGGGCGGGTGCTGGTCGGCGACGGGTTCTGGGCGGGCCGTCCCTCCACCACGGCCGTCGAGATCTTCGGCGAACTCCCCGACCTGCCGACCCTCGTGGACGGCGTGGTCGCCGACGGCTGGACGCCCGTCCACGGGCACGTCAGCACCCGGCGCGAACTCGACGCCTACGAGTGGGCCTGGACCGGCACGGTCGCCTCCTGGGCCCTCGACCACCCCGAAGACCAGGACAGCGCCCTCGCGTTGGAGACGGCCACCGCCCACCGGACCGGGTGGCTGCGCGGCTACCGTGACGCGTTCGGCTTCGTCTGCCTGGTGCTGCGCCCGACGTCCGGCTGAACAGGGGCGGCCACCGCGCTATCGCCAGGCGTCCACCAACTCCTCGGGACCCCAGTGGGCCGCCAGCGGCAGGCCGCCCTCCACACCGTGACGGGACACGGCGATCAGCGGGGTTCCCGGCGTGGCGCCGGGCACGGCGAGCCGGTGCCGGGCCAGCGCCTCGTACTCCCGACGGCCGAACGGCTGGGTCTCGAGCCACTTGATCGAGCCGGCGAAGTGCACCTCGCCCGCCACGGGCTCCCGGTCGGCTCCGATCAGGTCGATCTCGGGATTGTTCTGTCGGTTCCACCAGCCACCGATCGCCTCCGTCAGCGGCCACCGCTCGTCGGGGAGCAGACGCAGCAGCGAATCCCTGACCAACGGCTCGACGGCGCGCCCGCGCCAAGTGGTCCACGACCGCTCGATCCGCTCCAGGGCGAGGTCGCCGCGACCGCGCTCGATCAGCGGAATCCCTCGCCGCAGGAAGGCGAGCCAGAACCGCAGGTAGGGATCGGCCACGCGGTAGCGCTTGTTCTTGGTGTCGGGCTTCGCGGAGAGCGGCAGGTCGAAAGCCAGGACCCGCTTGGCCTGTAGGGTGTTGAGCAGCGGGGACAGCGTCCCCGAGGGCAGCGCGCCCGCGCCGCCGGTCTGCGCGGCGATGGTGGAGAAGGTGCGCTCGCCGCTGCCCACCGCCTCCAGCACGGCGCGGGAGTGGGACGCCTCGGGGAACTCGCCGAGGAGTGACAGCTCTCCCGCCGCGAGCAGCGGGGAGAGCGGATTGGCCGCCGCCTCGCGAAGGAATTCGACGCGGGTCGTTCCCGGTCGCCAGGACTGGACGATCTCGGGGAACCCCCCGGTGATCAGCCACGCGTCCACCGCGTCGGCCGCGGCCAGGTTCGTCATCTCCCGGACGTCGGCCACGTGCAGCGGGCGCACGGTCATCTTCGCCGCGCGCCCGAAGAAGGGGCGGCCGTAGGACTGCAGCGCCTCCATCACCGACATGTCGCTGCCGACCAGGATGAGCAGGACCGGTTTGGCGGACAGGTGACGGTCCCAGGCCGTCTGCAGGGCGCCCTCGAACTCCCCGTCCTGTTCCACCAGCCACGGCACCTCGTCGATCACGACGATGCTGGGGGCGTCGTCCGGGAGGGCGAGCGCGAGGGATCGCAGCGCCTGGTTCCAGTCGCCGACCTCCACGCCCGCCAGCAGTTCGGCCCCAGGGAGGGCCGAGTGGGCGAGCGTCGCGAGGAAGTCCGCACGCTCGGCGACCGCGTTGCGCCCCCGGGTCGCCTGAAAGACCGCGTAGGCGAGCCCGGATCGGTCAGAGAACTCCTGGACCAGCCGCGACTTCCCCACCCGCCGGCGGCCCGTCATGATCACGGCTTGCCCCCGGGTCGCGCCACGCCCTTCGGCCACCGATGCCAGCTGCCGAGCCAGCTGATCCAGATCGGCCGCCCTGCCCCGAAACTCCATCGGCACCTCGCCTGCCCAATCAAGGTAGATTCAATCTTACGTAGATTGAATCTTACATTGTTGCACCGGCATCCCCCGGGAGGCCGCGCCCGACGTCCGGCCGAGGCCGAGCCCGAGGCCCTGGCAGGATGGGTGGCATGGCCTCCCAACTCCCCTTCGACGTGGACGACTTCCTGAGCCGGCCGCTCACCGCGCGGATCGCGACGAGTGGGCCGACGGTGCGGCCGGTGTGGTTCCTCTGGGAGGACGGGGCGTTCTGGATCCTGACCGGGCCGTGGGCCCGGCTCGCCGCGCGAGTGGCGGAGGATCCGGCGGTCGCGCTGGTGGTGGACGAGTGCGATCTGGCGACGGGCCTGGTCCGGCAGGTGATCGCCCGGGGGCGGGCGGAGCTGCTGCCGTTCGACGTGGCGCGGGGGCGGCGCAAGCTCGGGCGCTACCTGGGCGCGGACGAGGCGGCCTGGGACGAGCGGTTCGTCCGCTACCTGCACGACGATCCGGACGCGCGGGGCACCCGGTGGCTGCGGCTGCGTCCCGCCTCGCTCGTGGCGAAGGACCTGAGCTACGCGGCGCAGGAAACGTCCGCGTACATCGCGTAAAGCACAGGCCAGAATTCCCGCATAACGCGTGCTGAGCGACGGCCATCGCACTTGCCCGGAAGAGTGAATCGCCGTCGGCACGAATTCCGCCCCGCCGCGGATCGGGTACGTCCGCCATCTGCGCCGATGAGCACCGGACTTGTTGGCGTCACTCCGACCGCGTCCCCGTCGCACAGCAGTCCGGGCTTGAGGCGCGCCGAGAAACTGCGGAAGCCTTGCCGGCACAGCCGTCGACAGGGGGGATCCGGCTCATGCCGAAGCTCAGCGAGGCCTTCGCGAGATCCGTCGTCACACCGCTGCGCGGGCTGGCCTTCAGGTCGGCCGCCGCGATCACTCCGGTGATCGTCGCCGAGCGTGACAACATCCGCTACTACCTCAACACCCACGACCGCGAGATCTGCCGGAAGATCTTCACCACCGGGAGTTTCGAGAGATCGGCGATGGACGCCGCGTTCCGGGCGATGTCGCAGCTCAACGGCGAGCGGTTCGACCTGTCGGGAAAGACCTTCCTGGATCTCGGGGCGAACATCGGAAGCGCCACCCTGCTGGCCCTGCTGCGGTTCGACGCGAAGACCGCGCTCGCCGTGGAGCCGGACCCGGAGAACTTCGTGCTGCTCCAGAACAACCTGCTGGCCAACGGGCTCGAGGACCGGGTGACGGCCGTGCGCCGCGCGCTCTCCGACCAGCCGGGCGAGGTGTTGTTGGCGCTCTCCGAGAAGAACCGCGGAAACCACCTCCTCACCAGGGACCCGCACGGCCTGCCCGCCGAGTGGGCGCGGACCATCGCCGTCCAGGCGGTCACGCTGGACGACCTGTTGGTCGCCGAGGGGGTCGATCCGTGGGACGTCGGGATGTGCTGGATCGACGTCGAGGGCTACGAGGGGCATCTGCTGCGCGGCGCCTCCACCCTGCTGGCGGCGAGGGTGCCCACGGTCGCCGAGTTCTGGCCCTACGGCCTCGAACTCTCGGGCGGCCACGACGAGTTGTGCGCGGTGGTGGGCGCCCACTACTCCGCGTTCGTCGATCTGCGGCGGCCGTTCGACGACGCCGGGGGGCCGATCACGCGTCCCACCGGGTCGCTGGGCGACCTCCGGGCGGTCTACCGGGGCCGCGAGTGCACCGAACTCCTGCTGCTCCCCTAGCCGGAGCGGCACCGTGAAGTCCTCGACCGCCGTGCTCGCCGTCGCGCTGTGCACGGCGTGCTCCGGCATCGTCACCCTCATCGTGGCGGGGCTCACCCTGCCGCCGACGGTCATCGCCTTCTGGCGGGTGGCGATCGCCGCGGCGACGCTCGCGGTGCTGGTCTCGCTCGCCGGGCGCCGCAGGCTGCTGCGGTACCCGGGCCGGGTGATCCTGCTGCCCGGCGTGCTGCTCGCCGTCCAGTGGGGGCTGAGCTTCGCGGCGCTACAGCACACCTCGATCATCAGCGCGGTGCTGATGACCTCGACGGCACCGGTGATGATCGCCGTCCTGGCGCCGCTGCTTCTGCGCGAGCGGCCGGCGCCGCTCTCGTTGACGGCGCTCCCGCTGGCCGTCGCCGCCACCGCGCTCATCGTCACCCGCGGCGAACAGGGCGGCGAACCGCGCCCGGTCGGGCTGGCGTTGGGCGCGGGTTCGGCCCTCGCCTACGCGCTGCTCGTCATCTATCTCAAGCGCTACACCGACGACGTCGACCCGACGACGCTGGTCTTCTACGAAACCCTGGTGGCCGCCCTGGTGTTGAGCCCGACCTACCTGCTCGCCAGGCCGGTCGTGACCCAGAGCGAGCTGGCCAGGCTCGCGCTGCTCGGCGTCGTGCTCACCGCCTGCCTGGGCATCGCCTACCAGAGCGCGATGCGCCGGGTCACCGCGCTGGAGGTCGGCGTGCTCTCCTACGTGGAGCCGGGCGCCACCGCCCTGTTGGCGGTGACGCTCGAGGGCGAGCCGCTGACCCCGGAGATCGTCGCCGGCGGCGCGGTGATCCTCTTCGCCGGCGGCCTGGTCACGTTGGGCAACCTGCGCGGCGGGGAGCTGGGGAACCCCCCGCGCCAGGCCCCCGCCCCCGCGCCCGCGCCCGCCGCGCAGGCGCCGGCCGTCAGACCGGCAGGTCGTGCTCGTTGAGCGACATCAGCGCGTCCGCCTCCGGGTTGGTCAGCTCCGCCACCCGCATCGCCTGCCGTTCCGTCATCTGCTGGAAGAGCTGGCGCGCCGTGCGGCCGTTGCCGAAGCCCTCGCTGCGCGGGATGGCGCCGATGAAGCCGGAGAGTGCCTTCCTGGCGCCGTCGGTGAGCTGGTAGCGGTGCCGGCGGGCGTTGTGCTCGACGATGCTGACCAGTTCGTCGGTCGAGTAGTCGGCGAAGGCGAGGCTGCGGGTGAACCGGGAGGCCAGGCCGGGGTTGGAGTTGATGAAGCGGCTCATCTCCCCCGGGTAGCCGGCGGCGATCACGACGACCTCGTCGCGGTGGTCCTCCATCAGCTTCACCAGGGTGGCGATGGCCTCGCTGCCGAAGTCCTGCGCCACCCCGGCGGGGGTGAGCGCGTACGCCTCGTCGATGAACAGCACGCCGCCCATGGCCTTCTCGAACGCCTCGGTGGTCTTCGGCCCGGTGTGGCCGATGTACTCGCCGACCAGGGCGCTGCGGTCCACCTCCACCAGGTGGCCGCGGGAGAGCAGCCCGAGGGCGCCGAGCAGCCGGCCGTAGAGCCGGGCCACGGTGGTCTTGCCGGTGCCCGGGTTGCCGGCGAAGACCAGGTGGCGGCTGAGCGGCGGGGCCGGCAGGCCGGCCTCCTGCCGCATCCGGACCGTCTGCATCAGCTTGACCAGGCCGCTGACGTCCCGCTTGACGCCATCCAGGCCGACCAACTCGTCCAGCTCGGCGAGGAGTTCGGGCAGCGACTCCTGGCTGGGGCCGTCCTCGAACTCGTCGTCCTCCCGCCGCTCGGCCTTGGTGGCGGTGGCGGTCGGCCTGGGGGCGGCGGCCGCCGGCCCCTGGTCGCGGTCGCGCTCGCCGTCCCGGTCCCGGGTCCTGCGCCGCCGGTCCTGGCTCGGGCCGGGCGTGGGCGGGCGCTCGGGACCGCCGTGGCCCCGGTCGAGCCCGGGGAGCCTGGGCGAGCCGACGTTGATGGCGACGCAGTTCTCGAAGAGGGCCTGGGCGCCCTCGGCGAGGCCCAGGTCGTGCGCGGAGTCGAAGACCCGGCAGCCGCGGAACCTCGGTGACGCGTCCCTGGCGACGTGCAGCGCCGGCAGGGCGCTGGCGATCACGTCGCAGTGGTCGAAGGTGCCGAGGGCGCCCTCGCCGACCAGCACCCCGTGCTTACCCGAGCGGGCCACCCGCACCCCGCGCAGCCGCGGGTCGGCGCCGGCGGCCAGCTCGACGCCGTTGCCCTGCTGGCCGGTCACGGTGCAGTAGAAGAGCAGCGACTCCTCGGTGGAGCGCAGCCGGACGCCGGTCTCGCCGCCGGTCACCCGGGCGCCGCGGGCCATCACCCGGGCCTGGTCGCGGACCTCGACGCCGGAGAGCCGGGCGCCGGCCAGCGTCGACTCGTTGATCTCGGCGCGCGCCGTGTGGTCGAGCCGCACCCCGGAGCGGGCCGCGTTCTCCACCCGGCAGTCGGTGAGCAGCGCCTCGGCGGCGTCCTGCACCAGCACGCCGTTCCGGCCGGCGCCGAACAGGCCGCTGCCGCGCAGCAGCACCCGGGACGAGTCGCGGGCGCGGAGCGCGGATCCCGAGCCGCCGTGCACCCGCAGCTGGTCGGCGCGGAGCACGGCGCTGCCGGAGACGGCGATGCCGATGCCCTCGACGCCCTCGATCGCGGTGTCGTCCAGGCGGGCCAGGGCGTCGCCGGTGAGGTGCAGGGCGGTGTGCCTGGCGGCCCGCAGCTTGGTGCGGCGGGTCACCAGGACGCCGCCGTCCGTGGGGTCGGCCAGCTCGGCGGAGAGGTCGTTGTCCAACGGAATGGTGCCGACCGGTACTTCGGGCCGGGCGGTGAGGTTGCGGGAGCCGATGACCTCGACCCGGCCGTGGGTGACGACGCAGTCCTCCAGGGTCAGCCCCGAGGCGTCCTCGACCCGCAGCAGGGCCTCGGCCGGGTCGGCGCCGCGCAGCACCAGGCCGCGCATCCGGCAGTCCGGCGCGGCCACCGTCAGCGGGCCGGCGGCCAGCGGCACGGCGATGGTGACGGAGCCGTCGCCGTGCTGCGGGATCAGCGTCACCCGGCGGGCCAGCCGGAACACCTCGGCGTACTCGCCAGGCGCGACGCTGATCACCGCGCCGGCCGGCGCGACGGCCAGGGCCTCGGTGATCGTGCGGTGCGCGCCCCGGGTTCTGGGCGCGACGCGGATCGGCTCGTCGGTCATCGAACTCCTAGCGTGGAGATCCCGGGTTTCGGCCGGGGTTCTGAGAAGCGTCGTGGCGGGGTGTGCCGGGGAGCGTGGCGAGCGGCTCGGGGCTACTCGGGTCCTGTGGTGTCACCCCCGGCGGGCCAGCCCGGGGGCGTGCCAGGCGAGCCGTCTACCCGTCCGATCGAGATGGGGGTGAAGTCGAAGGGTTGGTCGTTGGAGGCACCGGTTCCTGGCGGGGTGATGCCGAGGGAGGCGCGGATCTCCGGGGCCAGGACGAAGACGGCCAGGTTCTTGTCGATCAGCTTGCCGAGGACCGGCATCACCAGGAAGTCGATGATCCCGGCCCGGTGGTAGAGGCGGGCGGCCGCGGTGTTCTGCATCATGCCGCGGATGGCGCCGACGCTGAACGTGCCGGCGAGGCCGCCGGCGAGACCGACGACGCCGTACATCAGCGCGTCGACACCCGAGAGTTGGTGCCGGTTGCCCTCGGAGTCCTTGACGCCGAAGATCGCCGCGCCGGCCGCCGCGCCGACGAAGCCGGCCAGGCCGCCGACGCCGGCGTTGACGAAGAAGTCGTAGGTGCCGCCGCGCCAGCGCAGCACCTTCTCGTTGCCGGCGAACTCGGCGCCCCAGTTGTCGTCGTTCTGGCGGAAGTTGTAGGCGTAGCCCTGGTCCTTGTTGCCGAAGCCGACCTTCCAGGTGCCGCGGTGGGCCCCCCAGTTGTGCAGGCCGACCGAGAGGGACTTGAAGCCCGCGCCGATGGCGGCGCCGAACGCGGCCTGCTGGACGTCGGTGATGGTGAACGGGGTGCCGGTGGCGGCCGAGACGATGCCGAAGACCGCGAGGTTGAGCAGGAAGTCCAGGGTGAACTCCTGGGTGAGCGCCACCGCGACCGAGCCCATGTTGTTGGCGAGGAACGGCGTGTAGAGGGATTCGGCGCCCTGCACCCCGCCCGGCCGGTTGGTGACTGCCGGGCCCCAGCTGTAGCGCAGCGACTCGCTCCACTCGCGGGTGAAGCCGCGGAACTCGTTGGAGAAGTCGATGAAGTGCGTCTCGCGGCCCACGAGATGGGTCCGTCCGAAGGTGTCGCGCTCGTAGACGTTGCCCGGGATGGTGCGGTCGTTGAGCACGACATGGGAGTTGTTGTTGCCGAAGACGTGCCGGCGCCACTGCTTCTGCCAGGTCTCCGACTCCAGGAACGAGCCGTCCGGCAGCCGCTTTATCTCGCGCACCGTGATGCCCGCGTCGAACTCCTTCCAGGCGCGGTAGGCGTCGGCGCCCCGGGCGCCGCCGGCGAGGTCGTCGGGCTTGGGCACGTACTCGCGGATCCGCCAGGGGTCGAGGGTGAGGGGGTCGCGCAGCGGGTTGCCGCTGGCGGCGAACTTCGGGATCTCCTGGATCCTGGCGGCGTTCCCCGCGCCGTCCAGGTGGTCCACCCACCGGGCGCCCGGCTTCCACTCGCTCAGCAGGTTGCCGGTGGCGGAGTCGTACCAGCGGCGGACCCGCTCGTTCTCGTTGCCGAACCGCTGCACGGTGCCGTCGGCGTCGACCTTGTTCCAGCGCCAGGACGCCGGCTGCCCCGGCGTGTGGGGCAGCTGCTGCGCGTCCAGGGTGACGCCGTCCGCCATCAGCCGGTGCTCGCGGACCAGTTGGCCGTCCATGAAGTCCTGGAAGGAGTGGCGGTCCCAGCCCCGGTAGTGGATGTCGTTGTTCGCCGCGTACTTGCGGACGCCGCTGGAGCCGTCGGCGCCGACCCAGCGGTTGTTCCCGTCGCTCCACACCCGGAAGGCGCTGTTGCCGAGGCCGAAGGTGTCCTGGCGGACGACCACCGCGCCGTGGTGGTCGAGGATCATCCAGTCGTTGGCCGCGCCGCCCTGGTGGCCCGTGCGGCGCAGGTCGAGCCCGGTGGTCGCCGGGTTCTCCACGGGGCGCGGCTTGTACTCCAGGACGGTGCCGTCCTTGAAGCCGACCCTGGCGATGTTCCAGTCGCCCGCGTTGGCGGTCGGCGTGAACGGGTTGGCGTGGTTGGCGTCGGTGCGGAACCGGTCGACGAAGAGCACGTCGTTGCCGGTCTTGCCGCTGCGCGGCGGCAGGGTGACGGTGGTGAAGTCCGTCCGGACGAAGCTGCGGTGGCCCTGGAGGTTGTCGGCGCCCTCCGACCAGGGCCGGTAGCCGGCCGGCAGGGTGACGCCGTCGGGCAGCTTGACGTCGGCGCCCACGGTGAGCTCGTTGCCGTTCGTGAGCTTGCGGGTCTCGCCGACGAAGTCCCCGGCGTGGTTGATGCGGAACACGCCGTGGCCGTGCTGGCTGGTGAACTGGATGCCGTGGTCGACGACCGTCCCGCCGTTGGACTGTTCCCAGCGGGCGATCTGCATCCTGCTGTCCTTGGCCCAACCCGCCTGGTCGGTGGCGAAGTTGGTGGTGCGGAACTCCGAGCTGAGCACCGACCGCCAGGCGTTCGGCGGCCGCTGCTCGGCGATCCGCTCGAACGACAGGGTGTCACCGTTCTTGAGCGCCTTGGCGCCGGCGACGTCCTTGCCGGTCGGCGCGACGGCCTTGAACTCGGCGTTCCAGCTGCCGTTCGGGTTGATGTCGTGCGCGGTGTAGCGGCGCAGGTCGTCGAGGCCGGCGACGCGGCCCACCTTCACGTGCACCACCTTGCGCTCGCCGGTGGCCGCGTCCAGCATCTCGTCGGTCCACGAGCGGCCGAGGCCCCACTTCCTGGTGCCGTCGGCGACCTGCTTGAAGTCGCCGTCGAAACGGGTCCAGTCGCTGGTGCCGCCGTTCCAGTAGTGGGCGTTCATGCCGCGCATGTCGGCGATGACGTGGCCGCCCTGCGGGTTCTCCCGGAAGTGGCGCACGGGGTTGCCCGCGTTGTCGTAGTCGACCCAGGCGCGGCCGCTGACGCTCCACTTGCGGCGGCCGAAGTCGCCAGCGGTGCCGTTGGCCCGGATCTCGGACCAGTGGTCCCTGGTGCCGGGGCCGTAGCCGATGCTCTGGCTCCCGCGCAGGTTGGGGGCGGAGACATGGGAGTCGAGGACGTTCCCGTCGGGCAGCACCCGGCGGTCGAAGACCGGGGAGCCGGAGTGGGAGGTCAGCGAGACGTGGCCGCGCTCGCCGCCCTTGACGTCGACCTTGCCGAAGTCGTTCCAGCCCGGGTTCCTGGGGGCCGTGGCGCCGGCGACGCCGGTGTTCCTGGTCCAGGTGGGCGCGTCGGGGTTGGTCCGGAAGTCGAGCAGGAAGTGCTGGTTGCCGACGGCCCGTCCCTGGTGGAAGACGTCGATGCGCTGCGCCGTGATCTTGCCCGCGGTGCTGTACTCCGTCCACTCGTTGGCGCGGACGCCGTGGCCGTCGACGCGGTAGCCGCCGTTGCCCGGCAGGGCCTGGATGGTGCCGTGCGTGGTGATGGGGGTGAGTTCGCCGCCGCGCAGCTGGAGGTGGGTGGGGTTGGTGATGTCGAGGTAGCGGGAGTCGACGCCGTCCGACAGTTCGAGGACCCGCAGGTTGGTCGGGGCGCCGCCGTCGGCGGCGTGCAGGGTGACGTTGCGGATGTTGGTGGTGGCGTCCGGGGCGCCGACGGTGACGTCGAGGTGGCCGTCCTGCCGGTAGAGCCGGAAGGTGTCGCCCGCGTCGTTGACGCGGAAGCCGGGGTTCGCGTTGGCGCCGACCTGGGGCCTGGGCAGCACGGTGCGGTCGGGGATGACGACGCGCAGGTTGTCGAGGAGTTCGTACGAGCGCCGGCCGAAGTCGCCCTCGAACTGCCGCATCCGCACGAACTGGTCGGCGCCGCCGGCGCCGGCGCCGGGCAGCCGGGTGTCCCGGAACTGGAACGCGCCGTCGCCGTCGAACCGGGTGACGAGGTTGTTGCCCGGGGTGCTGATCTCGAGTTCGCCGGCGGGGAGCCGGGTGATGGTGGTGTGGGGCGTGGTCGTGCCGTGCACGTTCCGCAGCCCGATCGCGGCCGGGTTGTTGATGTCGGTGAAGGCGTAACGCGTCGGCTGCCCGGGCGAGTCCAGGGTGACGACGTGGTGGGTGACGTTGCCCCGCGGGTCGATCATCACGTGGTGGTCGCCGCTCTGGACCCGGAAGCCGGACGGCGTGCCGGCGTGGTCGAACTGCTGGGTGACGGTGGCCGGCACCGGACGTGGCCCCTGCACGTGCCCGGCGTCGCCCCGGGCCGTGATGACGAGATCCCGCCCGTTCAGGCCAGCGGGGCCGCCGCGGAGGTGGTAGATCTCCTCGACCAGCTGGCCGGGGCGCGGACCGCCCACCTGGTGGGTGGTGTCGAGGTGCACGCCGCGCACCGTCACCGAGTTGCCGGTGACCGCGCCGTTGACCGCGGCGCCGTCGCCGGCCCGCAGCACGGACGCGCCGCCGCCGACCGCCGGGGTGTGCACGAAGGCGTCGAGCGGGCCGCCGCCGCGGCCCAGCAGCGTGGTGACGTTGTGGGTGACGTTGCCCCGGGTGTCGACGAGGACGTGGTAGCCGGCGGTCTCGACCCGGATGCCGGTCGTCGTGCCGCCCTGGATCTGCTGGGTGACGGTGGCCGGTACCGGTCCTGTCGGGGTGTGGACCCGGCCCGCGGTGCCCTGCGCAGGAACGCGGAGGTCCATTCCGTGCAGGCCGAGCGGGCCGCCCTGGACGTGGTAGACCTCGTCGATCAGCTGGCCGGCGCGCGGTCCACCGAGGTGGTGCGTGGTGTCGACGTGTACGCCGCGCACCGTCACCGAGTTGCCGGTCACGGCGCTGTTGACCGCGGCGCCGTCGCCGGCCCGCAGCACCGGTGCGCCGCCCGGCTGGATCGGCGTGTGCGCGAACGCGTCGAGTCGACCGCCGCCGCGGCCGCTGAGCTGGACGACCTGGGAGAGGTTGGTGCCGGCGGCGTCGACGGAGAGGTGGACGTCGCCGCCCACCAGCCGGGTGCCGCCGCCGCGCTGCGGGACGACGGTGATGCCGGCCACGCCCTGCCCGTCGAGGCCGCGGATCACGGCGCCGCCGCCGGCGGTGTCGCCAACCGGCGCGAACACGTGGCGCCCGCCGGCCGGCACGGCTCCCGCGGCCGCGCCAGGTGGCGGCGCCGGCACGGGGAGCACGTGGTGGGTGACGGCGCCGTTGGCGTCGACGACCATCCGGTTCTGTCCCACCGTGACGAGGTGGTGGCCGGTGATGTGGGTGCCGAGCCCGGTGACGGCGCCGTCCGCCACGGATCCGTCGGCGCGCAGCAGGACGGGGGCGCCGCCGGCCGTCTCGTCGAAGCGGAGCGCGGTGCCCCCGAAGCCCGGGAACGTGCCGAGGTCGACGTTCCGGTGCACGGTGAGCCCGGTCGGCTGGGCGTCGGTGATCCGCACCGTCCAGTCGCGCGAGATCCCGCCGCCGAGGTCGTGGTGCAGCCGCACCGTGCCAGCCGCGTCGCCTGGCGGGGCGGTGATCGGCGCGCCGTCGGGGCGGGTGGCACCCGTCACGGCCGGTCCGCCGGGGGCCAGGTCGTCGATCTGGAGGTCCACCGCGCCGAACCTGGCGTTCGTGAGGGTGGCGGTGCGTTCCATGGAGAGCAGTTCGACGCCGTCGCCGTTCACCCGGAAGCCCAGGTCGCGGGTGACGCCGCCGCCGAGGTTCTGCTGGGCCCGGAACACGTCCGCCGGGTCGCCGGCGTGGTGGGTCGCCCGCACCGGGGCGTTGGTCCCGGAGATGAGCTGGACCTGGGTGACGCCGCCGGCGTCGTCGAAGCTGGTCGCGAAGCGGACGCCGGTGAGCCCGTCGACGTCGAAGCTCCTGCTGTGGGCGCCCTGCGGGCCCGCGGGGCGGGGCGCCGGGGTGAGCCCCTCGGTCTCGGAGACCCGGACGATCGACGAGTCGAGCGGCCCGCCGGTGGAGCTCGAACCACCGAGCGTGCCGGTCGAGCGACCGGGCGGCGGCGGGGCCGGCAGCTCCCCGAGCTCGTCCAGCGCCTCCAGGGCGGGCGGGTCGCCGAGCACGCGCGGCGGCGGGACGTGGGAGGACGAGCCGACGGACGGGATGTGGCCGCCGGGCGGCGTGCCGAGAGTGTGCGCGGGCGGGGTGCCGAGGGCGCTGCCCGGCGCGTGGCCCGGCGGGGGGCCGAACACCTGGGCGGGCACGTTGACCTGGCCGCCGGGCAGCGGGGTGCCCTGGGTGAGGGGCGGGTTGACGTTCGTGACGCCCCCGGTGGGGTTCGTCGTGCTGGTGCCGCTGTGCGAGCCCGGGTTGGTCGTGGTGAGGTCGTCGGTGCTGTTGAGGGCGCCCGAGCCGTTCGAGGTGAAGGCCGTGTTGACCGTCATCTCCCGGAAGTACGCGGGCGGCGGGGCGTTGTGGGTGAGGCCGAGCTCCTCCAGGGCCCGCCACATCGCCATGTCCGGGTTGATGTCCCACAGCCTGCCGCTGAACAGGTCGGAGACCGACCGGCCACCGCCACCGCCGGTGCCACCGGTGGCCTTCTCCGACGTCGGCGCCGGGGCCGGCGGGGTGGCCGTGGTCTCGGGGCGCGCGGCCAGCGGCACGGGCACGGGCTGCGGGGCGGCGGTGACGCCCTCCGCGAGCTGGGAGTCGAGCGTCGGGGGCGCGTACTGGGTGCCGGTCGCGCGCGGGCCGTCCGTCGCCTCGGTGAAGCGGGTGACCCCGGAGTTGCCGAGCGCGTCGTCGGCGCCGTTGGTGGGCGCGAGCCCGCCGATCCTGGTGTCGGCTGGGGTGGGGATGTCGGCGGCCCTGATGCCGCCCGGCACGTTGAGGTCGCCGGTCCTGACGCCGTTCGGGGTGGCCACGTCGTTGCCGACCGAGAGGCCGACGGGGCGCGCCTCGATGGAGCTGATCTTGATCGGGGCCACGCCGTTCATGTTCAGCGTGATGTCCCCGAGCGAGGCCGTCTCGGCGCCGGTGGCCCGGACCGTGGGCGGGGTGGCGGTCACCGGGGCCGGGGTGACGGCGTGCGCCGGGGGCGCCACCGTGACGTCCAGGTGCGGTACCTGGGCGCCGGGGGCCACCGTCGGCGCGTCGTTGAGCGAGTGTTGCAGCCCCTCGCCGAGGTTGATCGAGAAGGAGTTGGTGTTGCCGAGGTTGACGTCCAGCTGGCCGGGGTTGGGCGCGGCGATGGACACCCCGTCCGGCAGCGCGCTGGCGACGTTCAGGTTGTCGAGCTGGCCGGCGGTCGGCGGCGCGATGTTGAGGTTGTCGGCCAGCGCCGGCATCGAGGTGTTGAGCCCCTGGAGCGAGGGCATCTCGACGGAGCCGAGATCCGCCATCGGGCCCCTGGCGCCGGCCAGCGAGACGTCCGGCGTGCTCAGCGACATGCCCTGGTCGGCGAAGTTCAGCCGGAGCGAGGGCATCGAGGGCAGGTTGAGGTCGAGCGCGAGCCCGTCGCCGCCGAGCCGCGGCGCCGTCGTCGGCAGGTTGCCGAGGCCCTGGCCGCCGACGCCCGCGTCGGTGACCCCGGCCGGGTTGAGGTTGGCCGTCGGGATGGTGATGCCGCTCGGCGAGACCACGCTCATGTCGCCGAGCTGCGGCATGTTGGCGATGTGGACGGCGGGCATCCGGCCGTCGGCGGTGGCCGGCACGATGGTCACGCCGTTCTGACCGTAGGTCACCCTGATCGGGGTGAACGCGTCCATGTTGATGGTCAGCGTCAGGTCGCCCGCCCGGGTGGCGCCCGCGAAGCCGTCCGGCAGCGGGATGGCGACGGCGACCGTCTGCCCGCCGGAGCCCGGCACGTGGACCACGACCGACGGCTGGACCGCCCCGACCAGGCCGCCGGTGTTGATCGCCGGCATGTCGAAGACGTTGGCGCCGAGTCCTGGACCGCTCATCCCGGAGATGCCGATGTCCAGGCCGCGGCCGGCGAAGCTCAGCGAGATGGGCTGCACGGGCGGCAAGTCGGGCATCGAGAAGTTGCCGCCGCTGACGACGCCCTGGCCGACCCGGCCGGTGTCGGCGAGGTTGATCACGTGGGCGATGCCGGAGAACGACTGGGATCCGGCGAACCCGCCGGGCTGGTACTTGACCATCTTGCTGGCGTCGATGATCGGCATCCCGTCGGAGCCGAAGCCCCTGATGGCGCGGATGTCGATGACGTTGCTGCCCTGGACGAACGCGCCGGTCCTGAACTGGTTGCCGAGACCGCGGTTGACGAGCGAGATCTTGAACGCGTTGGCGAGGCCGGTGAAGGAGAAGGTGCGGCCGAGTTCGGCGGCGTTGACCGGGGCGATGATCGCCAGCGGCCCGAAGCCCTTGAAGTGGGAGACGACGTAGCCGCCGAAGCCGGTGGCGTTGTTGAGCCGGAAGAGCGCGGTACTGCCGGTCCAGTGGGTGAGGTTGATGGTCGCCTTGCCGAGGCCGCCGAGGCCGCCGCCCACCCAGCCGGCCCGCAGCACGTCCAGGGCGAACCCGGAGAAGTGGCCGATGGCGGCGCCCATGTTCAGGCCCCCGACGAACAGGAAGGCGAGGCCACGGCCGAAGGTCATCGGGACCCAGAGCATCCCCCTGCCGACCAGGTCGGTCAGGTAGATGAACTTCCCGAGGGTGTTCATGTTCTTCATGGGGGCGAAGGTGGTCTTCCCCCAGTTCTTGAAGGCGGAGCCGATCTTGGTGATGTTGATGCCCCGGGTGGTGGGCACCAGCACGCCGACGATCGACAGCACCAACTCGGTGATGCTGGCGTTGCCGTTGGCGAAGTCGATCGCGGTCTTGACGAGCAGCGCGGCGTTGATGGCGAGGGCGGCGAGCGCGACCGGGCCGCCGAGGATGATGGCCGGCAGGATCAGGGCGATCGCGAAGAAGGTCAGGAACTTCCAGAACTCGGCGCACTCGTCGACGGGCGAGGGGATGTCGTAGGCGGCGGCGTTCAGCGCCTCGCCGGCCGTCTGGGCGGCGCTCTCCAGAGCCTCGCGGGCCTCCTCGGCCTTGCTCTTCTGGCTGTCCCTGCCCTCCTCGTCGTCCTCGTCGAGGCCCTGCCCGGCGGTCAGCGCGGCGTCCGCGATGCCCTGCTGCTCGATCATGACGCCGCGGTAGGTGACCAGCGCGTCCTGGACGGCCTGGTGGGCGTCGCGGAAGCCGTCGACGTACTTCCGCAGCCGGTTGTCCATCAGGTCACGCAGCGCGTCGGCCGTCTCGCCCTTGAACGACGTGCTGTGTTCGCTCATCAGGTTGGTGAGGCCGGTGTCGATCTCGTCGGCGATCTCCAGGAGGTCGGCCTGCGAGTCGATCAGCGACTGGAGTTCGTCCGGGTCGCCTGGCGTCGGGTCCTCGCCCAGGTTGATCGCGCTCCAGTCCGGTGGGCGGGGCATGACCTGGGTCCCTCTCCTTCTCGCTGCGTCTCGCTGCGGGGGCGCCGGTGGCGTCCCTCGCAACCTCCACGCGCGAGCGGGCCCGGGGGTTCACTTCCGCGATCGGCCTGAACCTTCCCCACGGCTGGTGCGTGGAGGGTGAGAAGGCGCTCCCCACGCGGGAGCCGACGACCACCGGGCCCGGGAGGCGCGTATGCCCGACTTCTTGATGGACTACGAGGAGCTCTACGCCATGCAGCGCGGCATGCACTCGCTCGCCGACCAGGCGGGCGACGGCGGCGGCAGCGGCAAGTTCGCGGAGCTGGGGAACCGCACCTCCTCCGAGAACACGGCGGTGTTCGGCTCCAGCTATCTGTCCAGCCAGTTCAGTGTGTTCTTCCGGATGTCCAAGTCGCGAACCGAGAAGGCCACCGAGAAGCTGCGGCAGTTCGGCGACACCTTCGAGGGCGTCGCACAGGCCCTGTTCCAGCAGGACTCGGAGATCGCCGCCGGCGCGGCGGCCGCCTCGGCCAAGTCGGAGTTCGGCCGCTGGCTGGACGAGAAGGAGCGGCACGACAACTGGGTCGAGGCCACCGAGGAGTGGAACGAGTACCTGGAGAGCATCGGCGCGGCCGACTACTTCGAGGAACACCCCGACGCGATCATGGGCGAGGTCTGCGCGGAGGACGACCGCCCGGACTTCTGCGAGAAGTGGGAGAACGACCTCGACGAGAACAAGGCTCCGCAGCAGCCGAGCCCCGACGAGCCGCCCGTACCGGACGAGAACCCGCCGAGCCGGATGAAGTTCACCAACGCCGACGGCTCCACGACCGAGGTCACGCTCTCGTACAACGACGACTACGAGATCACGAGCGAGACCTCGACGACCACCCTCCCGGACGGCGAGACGATCACCCAGACCACCGACTACACGTACGACGACGACGGCAACGTCTCCCAGGAGACCGTGACCGTCGACCTGCCGGACGACACGGAGACGAAGACCGTTACCGACTACACGTACGACGGCGACGGTGAGGTCACCAAGGAGACCGCGACGACCACGCACGGCGAGGACGAGTCGACGTCCGTCACGGAGTACGAGGGGGAGCGCACCGAGGGGCTGCGCTACGACGACCGCGACTACACCGTCACCACCGAGAACTCCGACGGCTCCAAGAGTGTCGAGGACGTCACGATCAACGAGGACGGTTCGGGAACCAGGACCGTCACCGAGACGGACGAGGACGGGAACGAGACGACCACCACGTACACCCGTGAGGGGCCCGGCAACCGGTGGGTGGACGAGAACGAGGACGACGACTGACGCCCGAGCGACTTCACGGCCCCTGACCAACCCGCCATCCGACGGAGGAGAGACCTGCCATGCCCAACATCAGCATCACGTACCAGGACGTGGACAGCGCCGCCACGGCCATGCGCACCAGCAACGAGACCGTCATCCAGCCGGCCGCCGACGCGGCCAAGGCGGCGGTCGACGACGCGCTGGCGAACCACCTGATCATGCCGAACACCGGCGGCGTGCTCACCCAGAAGTACACCGAGTTCCACACCCAGTTGACCGAGCTGATCACCAACATCAGCTCGTTCGCCGACCAGTTCGTCGCGATCAAGGACGGCATGATCGACCTCGACGAGCAGATGGCGAACAACCTCAACAACCCGCCGGCGCAGTAACGGGCCGCGGCGCCCCCACCCCACCACCGACCACGAACGAAGGAGGCGACCATGGCGGATCTCTCCGCCGACTACGCGGGCATTCTCGACACCACGACGAAGCTCAGCACCCAGTGCGGCATCATCATCCCCGAGATCTACAGCCTGATGGCCGAGGTCAGCACGCTGCTGGACAACGGGCTCTACCTGGAGCAGGCCAGCCCGGCCCTGAAGACCGCGTACGAGGAGTTCAGCAGGTCGCTGCAGTCGGCGGCCGGCAACCTCCAGATCTTCGCGAACATCTTCACCGGCATCAAGGAGAGCCTGCAGAACAACGACGCGGAGCTCTTCGCCTCCACGCTCTCCAGCCTGGACGGTGAGGGCGGCTACGAGGTCACGGCCGAGGACTTCACCACCGAGCCCCCGGACCCGGAGGACTGGGACGACAGCAAGAACATCGGCGGCACGCCGGTCACCTGGAACGAGGACCGGACCGAGCTCACCAGCCACGGCAACTGAGCCCTCCCCCGCCGATGCGCGACGGCGGCCGGACCCCCACGGGGTCCGGCCGCCGCGGTGTTTCCCGGCACGGGGCCGGTTCTTGACCTTCCCTTTACTCTCTCTTGGTGATTCTTGGGCCGTCGTCAGGTCACCGAGAAGTCCCTCAGCGCCGATAACCTCTTCGTCTTCGGGGCCTTCCTCGTCTGGACCGCCTGGAAGCTGGTCCAGGAGGCGCGGGCCGGCCAGGAGGACGAGGGCTGGGAGGAGGGTCGCCTGCTGAAGGCCGTTCAGCGGCGCGTGCCCTCCACCGACACGTGGCACGGCACGAAGCTGGTCGTCAGGGAGAACGGCAGGCGGCTGGTCACCCCGATGCTGATCGTCATGCTGGCGATCGGCCTCACGAACGTCCTCTTCGCGGTGGACTCGATCCCGGCGATCTTCGGCCTGACCCAGGACCCGTACATCGTGTTCACCGCCAACGCCTTCGCGCTGATGGGCCTGCGCCTGCTGTACTTCCTCATCGTCGGGCTGCTGGAGAAGCTGGTCCACCTGTCGTACGGCCTGTCCGTCATCCTCGCCTTCATCGGCGTGAAGCTGGTCCTGCACGGCCTCCACGAGACGACGAGCCCGCACGTGCCGGAGATCTCCACCCCGGTCTCGCTCGGCGTCATCCGCGGCGTGCTGGTCGTCACGACGCTCACCAGCCTGGCGGCGTCGAGGAGGGCGGAGCGGCAGGCGCCGGAAGACGACGCGGCCCGGCCCTAGGGAGGGCCGGGCCGCGAAGGGCCGTTCGGGAGACGGGCGTTACTCCTGGAGGACGGTCAGCGGGATCTGGATGGCGACCGGGCGGCCCTGGCGGTCGGCGAGCCAGGCGCGGCCGGGGGTGGACGGCGGGCGGAGCTGTTCGGGGGCCAGCCGGACGCCGACCAGTTCGCCCTCACCGAGGTTCTTCGGCGCCAGCAACATCCCGCGCCTGGCCCGGCGGGCGATGCCGATCCAGCCCATCGCGGTCATGCCGTCCGCCGGGCCGCCGAGCAGCAGGCCGAGGCCGCGGTCCCGGCCCGCCGAGGCGACGCGGCGCAGCGCCTGGTCGGCGCGGCCCGACATCAGCATCTCGGCGTCGTCGACCACCACCACGGCCGGCCGCCCCTCCAACGACGTGAGCGCGGCCTCCAGTTCGTCGCCCGTCGGGTCGGACGCGGAGAGCACCCTGGCCAGGCCGTGCGCCGCGAGGCGGCGCAGCGGCGAGTCCCTCGGGGTCAGCACCACCAGCGCGGTGCCGCCCATCAGCAGCGAGACGGACATCGCCGCGAGGGTGTTGGAGCGACCGCTGCCGGGCGGGCCGGCGACGATGAAGGAGCCGACGTCGGCGGTGAAGTCGTAGCCGATCGGCGCCGCCTCGTCGCCGCCGAGGCCGAGCAGCGCCCACATCGGGCGGCGGTGCTCCTCGGGGATCAGGTCCACGGCCTCCTGGAAGCCGACCACGGTGGGCAGTTCGCTGATCTGGAACGGCCGCTGCCCGTCGTCGATGCCGGAGTCGCGGGCGGTGGCGCGGCGGCCGATGGCGCGGAGCGCGTCGGCCTGGTCGCCGCGGCCCTTGGCGGGCGGCGCCTTGTCCAGCTTCGAGCCGGTCCCGGGGGCCGGCGCCGGCAACAGCAGGATCTGCGCCTCGGTGGCGCCCGGCGTGAACCAGCCGCGGCCCGGCGGGATGCGCTCGGGCACGGAACGCCGGTTGATGCCCGCCGCGGCGAAGTCCATCCGGTCGGTCTGGCGGAGCAGCAGCCGGCGGTCGTTGTGCTGGGCCGGGCGGCCGCCGAGCAGGATGCGCTCGGAGGTGGCGATCACGTGGATGCCGGCGGCGGCGCCCTCGCGGAGCAGCCTGAGCAGCTCGTCGAGCAGCCGGCCGCCGTCGTACTTGTCGAGCATGCTGTTGAGCGCGTCCCAGCCGTCGATCAACAGCAGGACGTGGGCCGGGCGTTCGGCCTTCGGCAGCTTGGCGCGCAGCTCGGAGATCGAGGTCACGTCCTCGCGGGCGATGTGGCTCTGCCGCTCGGTGAGTTCGGCCATCAGCCGGCGTACCAGGCGGTCGAGCCGCTCCGGGTCGTGGCGGGAGACCACCGAGCCGCAGTGCGGCAGGGTCTCGAGGGCCGAGAGGCCGCCGCCGCCCGCGTCGATGCCGTAGATGTGCAGCTGGTCGGTGGTGAGGTGGGAGGCGGCCGCACCGGCGATGGTGCGGAGCGTCTGGGTGCGTCCCGAGCGGGGCGCGCCGATGACGTAGAGGTGGCCGAAGGAGGCGAAGTCCAGGTAGCCGAGCCGCTGGTCCTGCCGGTGCGGCAGGTCGAAGTAGGCGTAGGGCACGGGCTGCAGCCGCAGGGATCCGGGGGCCGGGTCGGTCTCGGGCTCCGGCATGGTGACCCGCTCGTCGAGCGGCGGGAGCCAGGGGCGCGGCTGGGGGCGGAAGTCGGGCAGCTCCTCGGCCGCGGCGCGCACCGCGGCCACCAGCTCGCTGAGGTCGGTCGGCGGGTCCTGGGGCTCGCCGGCATCGGCCTCCGGGGCGGCGACGAGGTCGTCGAGGTCGGTCGGCATGGAGATGGGCCGGCCCAGCTGCTGCCAGGTCAACTCGGCGCCGCGGACCGAGCGGTGGGCGGCGCCGGGGCGGGCCTCGCCCTCGCCCTCGGCGGGCGCCCGCTCGGCGCCGACCCAGGCGGTCTGGAACGGGAGTGGCGGGCCGTCGCCGCGCCGGATCATGGCCCGGCCCGGGGTGGAGGGCGAGATCCCGGAGGCGGCCGGGGAGTTGATGATGTCGGTGGACTCGGTGCGGTCGGTGACGCGCAGCGCGATCCGCAGGTTGGTGTTGGCGCGGATCTCGTTGCTGACGGCGCCGGCCGGGCGCTGGGTGGCGAGCATCAGGTGCAGGCCGAGCGAGCGGCCGCGCTGGGCGAGGCTGATCAACCCGGGTACGAACTCGACCAGTTCGCGGACCAGGGTGGCGAACTCGTCGATGACCAGCAGCAGTCGGGGCAGCGGGGGCAGCTCGGGCTCGCGGGCCCGCTTGGCCCGGTACTCGCGGTGGTCCTTGACGCCGACGTCGGCCAGCAGCTGTTCGCGGCGCTTGAGTTCGGCGTCGAGCGAGGCCAGGGCGCGCTGCACCAGGTGGCCGTCGAGGTCGGTGATCATGCCCAGGGTGTGCGGCAGTTCCGCGCACTCGCGGAAGGCGCTGCCGCCCTTGTAGTCGATGAGCACGAAGGTCAGCTCGTCCGGCCGGTTGACGGCGGCCAGCGAGGCGATCATGGACTGGAGCAGTTCGGACTTGCCGGATCCCGTGGTGCCGCCGATGAGGCCGTGCGGGCCGTCGGCCGCCAGGTCGAGGACGGCGGTGCCCTCGAATCCCGAGCCGATGACGAAGGCGGTGCTGGCCGGCCGGCGCTGCCAGTCGGCCACCAGCGCGGCCGGGTTCGGCGGCTCCTGGCCGAGCAGCGGCAACAGCCTTACCTCGGTGGGAAGTCCGGCGTCCGCGTCGATGCTGACGTCGCGCAGCGGGGCGAGGGCGCGGGCCGCCTCCTCGCACCATTCGGGGTCGACCTGGTCGGCGCGCACCCCGGTGACGGTCGGGTGGCCCGAGCTGCGGACGGTGAGCCGGTTGCCGACGGCGGTGACGACGGCGGTGCACTGCTCGGGCAGCAGCCGCTCGCGCTCGTCGAGGCAGATGCTGAAGATCCGGGCCGCGGGGCCCTCGGTGAGGACCTGGGTGACGCCCGGCACCTCGCGCAGCCGGTAGGCGCCGTCCATGATGACCAGCACGTCGGGCTCGGCGGGCGCGGCGGCCTGCCGCCCGGCGCCGCCGGTGACGGCGGTCCTGACCTGGATCTCGGCGAAGAGTTCGCTGACCCGGCGGGAGGTGGACTCGGGGTCGTTGCCGAGGGCGATCAGCGGGGCGCCGGTGCCCGACCTGGCGGGCCTGAGGTGGGGCAGCCAGCGGACCCAGGCCCAGTCGTCGACGTGCTGTTCGTCGGTGAGGATGACGATCCGCAGGTCGCGCGGGCTGTGCAGGACGGCGGCCTGGGCGACGGCCCAGCGGGCGACGGCGCGGGCGGTGGTGCTGGTGCCGGTGAGGCCGAGCACGCCGAGCTGGCGGATCTCGGCGCCGAGCGGCACGTCGGCGAGGCGCCAGTGCACCTGGCGGTGGTTGGTCTCGCGCGCCTGGTCGCTGATCTTCTTGAGCGAGGCGCGGGCGACGGTGCCGAGCCGCAGGGTGAGGTAGTCGCCGTGGTGGCGCCGCCGTTCCCACAGTTGGCGTCCTGGGCCGGTCGCGGTGAGCTGGACGGCCGCGGGGTCGGGGGACGCCTCGTTGCGCAGCCCGCGCTCCTCGACGCTGGCCCGGCGCATCTCGAGTTCGAGGGCGGCGCGGCGCAGCCGGTAGCGGCGCATCTGCTCCTCGTGCCGCTTCCGGTTGGAGCGGCGCCCCGTCAGCCAGTTGCCCACCGCCATCAGCGGGGTGAACAGGATGAGGATCATGAAGTAGAAGGACCGGAAGATCGCCATCATGGCGAGGCCCATGACCAGCGGCGAGAGCATGAGCATGAGCGGGAAGGTGCGCGGCCCCGGGGGCGACGGCGGTCCTGGCAGGCTCAGGTTCTCGGCGTCCAGCGGCGGGACGATGCGGGGCGGCCGGTTGTAGTCCATGGTCAGGCCGTCGGCGGCCGGCTTGACGGCGGCGTCCGGCTCGAACGGCGGCGCCAGGCGCAGCAGGTGGTCGCCGAGCGTGAGGTCGGCGAAGAGCGGCCAGTCCTCGAAGCCGGCGTCCGGCGGCGGCAGTTGGCCGGGCGGTGGCGGCGGGGGCGGCTCGGGCGAACCATCGGGGCCGATGGTGTGCTTCGGCTCGACGCTGTGCCCGCCTGGGCCGCCGTCCTGCGGCCCGGCCGGCTCCTCGTCGGTGAGCGGGGTGCCGGTCTCGGGGTCGACGGGCGGCGGCGGGGTGAGGCTGCGCAGCCCGCACTGGTCGGGGTCGGCGTCCTCCGGCAGCCGGTAGCTGGCCGTGCCGTCGGTGTGGACGGTGATCCAGGTGCCGGTCGGGGGCAGCCCGTCGTCCTCGTTCGGGTCGTCGGTCGAGCTGTCGGCGAGCCGGATGGCGCAGCTGCGGTCGGTGCCGATCTCGTAGGCGCCAGGGCCGAGCCGCCAGATCCGGCCGGCGCCGGGGCCCGAGACGTGGCGCAGTTCGAGGAGCGCCGGGTCGGTGGCGGGCGGCGTCCAGGCGCGGGCGGCGCTGGCCTGGTGTGGCGCGGGCGTGCCACGGCCGAGCAGCACGCCGTCGCGGACGCCGCCGATGCCGAGCGGCGCGTCGGAGTCGAGCAGCCGCTCGCCGAGGAAGAGCCTCGGGGTGTCGAGCGCCGCGGCCAGCTCGGCGACGGTGGCGTCCCCTGGCAGGTCGAGCAGGTGGTCCGTGAGCCGACCCTGCTGGTCGGCGGTGGTCACGGTGAGCTTCACGGGCGGTCCAACCGGCGTCGGTGAGTGGGGTGGCGGGGCGATCAGTGCGGGAGCGAGCGGGTCGTCTCGCGCGTGGTCCTGGTGGAGACGGGGGCGCCGCTTGGCGCGGTGTCGGCGTCACGCTCGGGCGCCACGAGGCGGTGCTCGCCCGTGTCGTCGGACTCCTCCTCCAACTCCGCGCGGGGCGGGCGGGGGGCGACGACGGTGGTGGTGGACGGCGCCCAGGCGTCGGCGTCCGCGCCCGAGGCACCGGTCGCGTCTCCCACGGCCGTCTCCTCCTCGTCGTCCGACTCGGCGAAGGCGCGGGTGGTGTGGGCGGCGTCCCCGGCGGGCGGCGCGGGCGGCAGCACGGGCGGGATCACGGAGAGCACCTTGGCGATGGCGCGGCTGAGGGCGTTGCCCGTGGTGAGCAGCGGGGTGCCGACGACGGAGATCTGGCCGTGCCGGTCGCTCAGCAGGGTGCGCTGGTGGCCGCGCCCCTCGCCGAGCAGCAGCAGCCGCAGGGCGGGGAACTCCTCGGGCGGCTCGGAGAGTTCGGCCGGCACCGGGTCGGGCAGCTCGGCGGTGACCAGGACCGGCGAGAGGCCGAGCCTGGGGCGCAGCTCGCGGGCCGCGCGGTGCGCGGCGCGCACCGGCGTCCCGGCGAAGCCGCGGTGCACGCCCTCGGCGACCACGACCAGGCCCTCGGGCAACCGGACGTCGAGCTGCGCGGCGACGGCCTGGTGCAGGGCGACGGCGGAGCGGCGCTCGCCCTCGACGGAGACCATCGGCGGCCCGGCCGCCAGGTCGAGGAAGGCGCAGCGGCCGTCGATCTCGCCGACGGCGACCAGCACCGGGTGCACCTGGTCGGGGACGGGCACCACGGGCGGCAGGTCGGCGCGGGCCACGCTCCAGTGGTCGTCCGCGTCGTCGCTGGCGAGCCACCAGCGCTGGTCGTCGGGGAGCGTGAGGTGTCCGCTCTCGGCGTCACCCGCGACGAGCACGGTGACGCTGTCGCCGTCCACCAGCGCCCCGTACGCCTGGCCGCCGGCCTCCCGGGCGGCGGCCACGGCGCGCTCGGCGTCCCGCCAGGTCGCGGGGGTCCGCAGGCCGCGCACCAGGGCACGGAACGAGCGCCGGTGCCGCAGCCAGGCGCGGACGGGTGCCGCGAACGCGTGCCCGGTGACGGCGAACTCGTGGCACAGCCGCCGCCACGCCCTGCGCCAGCCGCCGAGCCGCATCGCGAAGAAGCGCACGATGAGGAACACCACGAGCAGCACGGCGATGATGCCGAGCACGCGGAAGATGGTGTCCCGGTGGCGATCGATGAACTCGAAGGGATCGGTGGTCCTCATGCCGCCTCCGCCGCCGTAGCGGACTCGAACTCCGAACGCAGGGCCGCCAGAGCGTAGTGCACACGGGACTTCACGGTCCCCTTGGGTATGCCCAACAGCCGTGCGGTGTCGGCCCGCGACCGGTCGCACAGGTGGACGTGGGCCAGCACGTCGCGGTGGAGCGGGCTGAGCCCGGACAGGGCCCGCACCACGGCGACGCGGTCGACGACGGCGTCGGCGACGTCGGAACCGCCGTCGGCGGCCCGGTGCAGCAGCGCGGCCGGCACGATGCCGATCGGCACGCTGCGGTCGCGACGGCGGGCGTCGACCGCGAGGTTGCGGGCGACGGTGTGCAGCCAGGCGGCGAGGTGGTCGTCGTCGGCGTGGAACCCGCTCTCCTCGCCGGCGAACTCGTCGGCGGCGAGCCAGGCGCGGAGCATGGTCTCCTGCACGATGTCCTCGGCCCGGTGCGGGTCGCCCGCGGTGAGGCGGTTGGCGTACCTCAGCAGCCGGCTCCGGTAGCGCTCGGCCGCCGGCTGTCGGGTGCCGGGGCAGGGCGCGGCCCTGGCGACCGGCGCGGGCACGTCGGACGCCGGGGTGGCGGAGACCGGGCTGGCGGACGCCGGGACCGCGGGCGCCGGCGCGGCGACGGCGGTCGGGGCGGTCGAGGCGGCGGGCACGGAAGCTGGCCGAAGGCCCGGCCGGGCCATGAGGTGAGGCGACTGAGCGTCAGGCATCGCTCTGCTCCAACAGCGCTCGGACGGTGCGGCTTTAGAGGCTACGCCTCTGTAAATGACCGGTACGTTACCGCCAGGTGGCGACGGCGTCTCGGCAACACGCGGGCGGCTCACCGACGTTCGAGCCTCCACGTCTGCGCGGGCGTGCGGTTGCACAGCCACTGGTGGACGTTGGCGCCCCAGTCAGTGCTGGCGTCCATCACGTCAACGCAGTGGCTGGTCATCGTCGAGACCAGGATGTAGCCGTTGAGGTTGGGCTCCAGGCGGAACCGCTGCGACATACCGCCGTTGCAGTTCCACATGTGGATGTTCGCACCCGCATCGAGCGAATCACCCGCGATGTCCACGCAGTTGCCGCCGAGACCGGTGAGGGTGTACGTGTTCAGCTCCCCGGTGCTCTGTAGCGCGAAGTTCTGGGCCGCGGTCTCGTTGCACTCCCACTGGCGGACGTTGGTGCCGTTCTCGGTGCCGCTGGAGTCCACGTCGAGGCAACGGTCGTCGGTGGTGCCGGCCAGCAGCCGGTAGACGCCGTCGGGCACCAGGTTCTCCTGCCTGACGACCTCGGCGTTCTCCGGCTCCGGCTCCTCGGCCGGCTCCTCCTCGGGCTCCTCGACCGGCTCCTCCACGGGCTCCTCGGTCTCCTCGGTCTCCGGGTCCGGGGCGGGCGGCGGGGGCTGCTCCTCGGTCTCGGGCTCCTCCTCGACCGTCTCCTCCTCCGTCGGCTCGGGGGCCGGCTCCCGCTCGGGGGCCGGCTCCGGCGCGGGTATCCGCGCGGTGAGGTCGGCGGCGACCGGCGTCTCGTCGTCGCCGGACATGACGTTCCCCAGCGACCAGGCGGACAGGGCGACGACGACCGCCACCGCCGCCGCCGAGGCGAGCGAGGTGAACACCCGCCTCCCCGGCAGCATTCCGCGGCGGGCCAGCGCCGGCCGGTGGGTGAAGGCGTCGACGAATCGCTCAGGTTGTTGCTTCGGCATCGTTGCGGTGCCTCACGGGGGGAAGGGGGAAACGTTGACTGTTGTACTGACGGTACGTTGGAGACAGGTCTACTCCAACGTCGGCCAGCGGTACACCCCGAGACTAGGGTTCTTTACGTTGTCGAACGTTGCGTTTGCGTTTCGAGAGCTCTTCGGATGGGTCAACCGGTGGTGAAGGTGCCCCACCGGAGAGGTCGTCGGGCGCGGCTCCATGGTTCCGGAAGGCTTCGAACTTTGCTCCTCGGTGGATAAATAACGTCCGGATTGCGGCGCGTTCGTTCCGGCACTGCCACGATGTGGTGGTCATGAGAGCGGGCCGGGCATTGCGAGCAGCGCGGGCGGCCGTGTTCGCCGCGCTCTGCGTGCTGCTCGCGGCCTGGGTGCACGTGATGATGTCCGGCGTGGCGGTCGCCGGTTGGGCCCTGACGCTGGCCCTCGCCGGAGTGGGCGGCGGCGCCTGGCTGTTCGCCGGCCGGGAGCGCGGACCGGTCGCCGTGATGGGCGCCACGCTCGCCGTCCAGGCCGCGCTCCACCTGCTGTTCTCGGCCGGCCGGGTCGAGGGGACCACGGCGCCGACCGACCCGCGGACGGTGGCCCCACACGACGCGATGCGCCTGCTCACCGGGGCGGGATTCGACCCGCACGCCGCGCATCTGCCGCACACCGCACAGGAGTTGGGCGGCGGCAGCGTCGGCATGGGGACCGCGCACGTGCTGGTCGCGCTGGCCAGCGCGGTGTGGCTGTGGCGCGGCGAACGGGCCCTCTTCGGCCTGCTGCGCCGGGCCGCGTCCGGCGTGCTGCGGCCGGTGTTCCGCCCACCGAGCCGGTCCGCCCCGCCCGAGCCGCCGGCCGTCCGCTGCCCGCTCGGCGCCGACCGCGCGCCGTGCCGGCCGCCGCCGATCCACGCCGTCTGGACGCGTGGCCCACCGTCCGGGGCCCTGCCCGGGTGGCTACCGTCTGCCCGCCCGCGGCCGTCAGGCCCGGTGTCTCCCTCCCGCCATCGGCCGGATTCCGCCCTCCGTCGTGCCGCCGCGCACGGCGCCCCGGGCGCGACCGGCCCACGCCCGGCACTCAGGTCGTGCGGCGGGCCGACCCGGCCGTCGGCGCGGGTGGGCGATGCCGGCCTGCCCTGGCGGGGCCGCCGCCGCTGCCACGGCCGGGCCACCCCCGACTGACGTCCCCCGTCCCCGCTCGCGGGTCGTCCCGGCCTCCCTTACCGTCCACGGCCCGCTCGCGGCCGTGGACTCGTGAAAGGCGACAGGGACGTTGACCACGACCACACTCACCTCGCCACGCCAACGCACGGACGCCAGCGCGCGGTTGGACGACCGCACCGTCACCGAGTGGGCACTGGCCGCCAGGTCGGGCGACCGGCGCGCCACGGAGCGCTTCGTCCAGGCGGTCCGCGGCGATCTGCTGCGCTATGTCACGCGGTTGAGCGGTGACGCGCAGGCCGCCGAGGACCTGACCCAGGAGACCCTGCTGCGCGCGCTCCGCAGCCTGCCCGCGTTCGAGGGCCGCTCGTCGGCCCGCACCTGGCTGCTGTCGATCGCCCGCCGCACGGTGGTGGACCGGATCCGCTACGAGCGGTCCCGGCCCCGTCTCGCCGACACGGCCGACTGGCTGACGGCGGTGGAGGGCGCCCAGTGCCGGGCGCAGCCGGGCTTCGAGGAGGGCGTCGCCCTCGCCGAACTGCTCGCCGAGCTGCCGTCCGACCGGTCGACCGCCTTCACCCTCACCCAGATCCTCGGCCTGCCCTACGCCGAGGCGGCCCGCGCCACCGGCTGCCCGGTGGGCACGGTCCGCTCCCGGGTGGCCAGGGCCAGGCAGGCGCTGATCTCCCAACTCGCGGAGCGCTAGCGGCGCTTGCGCCCTGGCAGACGGACGACGGCCGGCCCCGGATCCACCGGGTGCCGGCCGTCGTTCTGTCGTTCCGTCGTTCTGTCGTGCGGCTACCGCCCTTCGCCGGCCCTGGCCGGCGCCCCCTCCACCCGGCCGAGCACCGTGTCGACCAGCAGGAAGCCGAGCAGCGTGACGCCGAACAGCGGCAGGAACCAGCCGACCAGCGCCACGCAGGCGGCGAGCGGCCACAGCAGCGCCGGCGGCACCCGGCGCCAGGCGCCGCGCGGCAGCGGGCGGCCGAAGGCCCCGCTCCGGCCGCGCTGCCACCACATCCGGTAGCCGAGCACGATCATCGTGATCAGGCAGAGCGCCAGGGTGCCGAGCGCGATCTGGTTGACCAGCCCGAAGAGCGTCCCGGAGTGCAGGTCGATCCCCCACCGGCTGAGCTTGGCGAGCAGCGGGAAGTCGTCGAACCGCACCACGTCGAGCACCTCGCCGCCGTTCGGGTTGATGGCGACGGCGTCCTGCTTCTCCGGCCAGCTGCGCTGGATCTGCCGCACCACGTAGGCGGACTCGGTGTCGGCCGGCGGCACCAGCTCCACCGGGTTGTCGAGGCCCTGGGCGCGGGCGATGGCCATCACCTCGTCGACCCAGAGTCCGGACGCCGGCCGGTCGCCGCCGCTCGCCTCCCCCGCGACGTCCGGGTGGCCCTCGTGCCCGGCGGGCGTCTCCGCCCCGCCCTCGACCGTCGGGGAGACGTCCGGGGTCGCCTGCCCGAGCGAGGAGCGCAGCTCGGTCACGTTGGTGCCGGCGTAGGCGGACCAGGTCAGGCCGGTGGCGGAGAGGAAGAACAGGCCGGCCGCCACCGAGGCGCCCAGCGTGCCGTGCAGGCCGAGCGTGCGGCGCCGGCCGGTGGCCGGCCGCTTCCCCGCCGGGTCGCCGCCCCTGGCGCGGCGGGCGCGCCAGCGGGCCAGGAACAGCACCAGGCCGCCGCCGGCCACCACCCACAGCCAGCTGGCCGCCAACTCGCTGTAGAGCCTGCCCGGTTCGCCGAGGTGCAGATCGCGGTGCAGCTCGTCTATCCAGGTGCGGAGCGGCAACGCGCCGCTGGAGCCGTACTGTTCGAGCGCGCCGCGCACCTCGCCGGTGTAGGGGTCGACGAACACGGCGAGCGTCTTGTCGTCGTCGATGTCGGGCACCCCGGCGAGCAGCACCCTGGTGGTCTCACCGGCCCCAGGCGAGGGCCGGATCGCGGAGATCGAGCCCTCCGGGTACGCCTCCCTGGCGTTCTCCACCTGCATGGAGAGCGGCAGCTCCACGCCGTCACCGACCGGCACCCGCAGCTCGTCCGCGTAGACGACCCTCTCCAGCTGGAACGAGGCGGCGTACAGCAGCCCGCTGCCGGCGGCGACCAGCAGGAAAGGCGCGATCAGCACGCCGGCGTAGAAGTGCAGCCGCAGCACGAGCGGGCGCAACGCCGCCCAGCCGGCGGACCGACCGGGCGGCGTCGTTCGGACGTCGGGCGTCTCGGTGGACGACTCACTGGACTCGGTGACGGTCATCGCGCTCCCGCATCACACCGGACCACGCGGTTCGCGGCCTCACTCCGGTGGTCGGACGCGGCCCGACGGAAGTTCCCGTCAGCTTTCGGCGGCGGCCTGGCTCGCGCAGATGTCCTCGGCGATCTCCCACAGCAGGCCCAGGTCAAGCAGTTCACTGACCCGGTGGTCGGCGGAGCGGTACTGGGCCCCGCCCCCTGGCTGGTCGAACCAGGGTCGGGCGGAGCCGGCCTCCACCGTGATGTCGTCGCGCACCTCGTAGCAGTGGTAGTCGACGTGGTGCTCGTCGCCGACCGGGTTCAGGGCGTCAGGCGGCAGGGCGCGTTCCGCGAAGAGCACCCCGGCCGGGGAGAGGAACCGGCCGCTCGGCGGGCCGAACCGGTCCACGAGGTCGCCGAACTCCAGCGTCTTCGGGGTGATGTCGGCGGTGATGGTCTGTCCCTCGACGGTCGTGGTGAAGCCGTTGAGCGGCGGGTAACGCCAGTCGTCCTTGTCGGTTCGCCGGTAGAGCTCGAGGAACCCGTTGTTGTACTGGACCCCGTGGTCCTGGAGGCCGCCGAGCGGATGGTAGCCGGCGAGCAGCGGAGTCGCCGGGTCCGCCGTGGGCAGCGGCCAGGGGCCCAGGTGCTCGTTCCCGCACAGGTACGGGGAGCCCACGGGCTGCCCCGCCGAGCACTTCTGGAGCGAGTCGGCTAGGGGCGCCGGCTCCGACGCGGACACGGGGGAGGTGGTCACCAGGATGGGCACGAGAAGGAACAGGGCGGCCACGGCACGAAGCGCGGCTCGGAAGCTCTTCGACACGTACGACACCGTATGGTTCGGGCGAATCACCAGAAAAGGTCGCCGACCGCAAACTCACCACAAGGTGTAGTGGTGTTGCGCGGCCGGCGACCAGCGCCGTGTCAGACCTTGCGGGCCACGCCCCCGTACTGGTGCACCTCGGCCGGCAGGCCGAACGCGAGGGCGTCGGGGCGCCAGCGGGAGCAGGACACCACGCCGGGCTCCAGCAGTTCGAGGCCGTCGAAGAAGCGGGCGATCTCCTCGGGGCTGCGCAGGATGTACGGCACCGAACCGCCGTCGTTGTAGCGGGCGATGGCCTCCACGTACTCCTGGCTGGTGTTGGTGGAGTCGTAGTGCACCAGGTAGCTGCCGGACGGCAGCGCGTCCACCAGCTGCTTGACGATGGCGCGGGCCTGCTCATAGTCCTCGATATGGCCGAGAATGCCCATCAGCATCAGCGCGACCGGCTGCTCGAAGTCCAGCGTCTCGCTGGCGCCGGCCACGATCCCGTCGGGCTCGTAGAGGTCGGCGTGGATGTAGCCGGCCTCGCCCTCCGGCGAGCTGACCAGCAGCGCCCGCGCGTGGGCGAGCACCAGCGGGTCGTTGTCGACGTAGACGATCCGCGACTCCGGGGCCACGCGCTGCGCGATCTCGTGCGTGTTGTCGACGTTCGGCAGCCCGGTGCCGATGTCCAGGAACTGCCGCACGCCGGCCTCGCCGGCGAGCACCCGCACGGCACGGGCGAGGAAGTAACGGGCGGCACGGGCCCCGTCGACGATCCCCGGAAACACGTCCCGGAACGCGTCACCGGCGGCCCGGTCCACCTCGTAGTTGTCCTTGCCGCCCAGCCAGTAGTTCCAGATCCTGGCGGAGTGCGGCACGCTGATGTCGATCTGCGCCCGCGCGGCCGCGTCGGGATACGACGGCTCGTCGGTCATGCTGCTCCTCGTCCTGGTGCGCGTGGGTGTGGCTCTTGGGTGGTCGAGACCACACGCTATGTTCGACGCCCGCCGGTCGCCACCCGAACCACGCGCTTTCGCCAGTCACCGCAGCTCACGGGCGGGACACGGCAGTTGGGGCCGGTTCCGGTTCGGTGAGCAGCCGAGGAGGTCGAGGGTGAGGTAGCCGGTCGCCTGGACATACCAGGCGGCATGCGCGTCGCCTCCCCGGCGGAGGGCGTCCCGGACGTGCGCGACCTTCGCGGCGAGTCGTTCTGGTTCCCGTTCCTGCGGCGAGGCGAACCCGGGCGCGGCGCGGGTGATCTGTTCCTCGAACCATTCGGTGGCCGCGTCGACCTCGCGGAACGTGCCGGCGATCGTGCCGGCCGGCCGCAGCAGCCAGTTGGCGACCACGATCGGCGTGCACCGGCTCGCCGCGAACCCCGCCGCCTCGGGCCGCCGCGGCCCCTCCTGGTCGTAGGTACGGCGATCCCCCTGCCAGCGGTAGGCGTGAAAGTGCGGCCGGGGCCGGCCCCCTTCCGAGGGCCGGCCGTCGTGCGGGCTACTGGCGTCCACAGCCGTCGCCGTCTCCACAGCCGCCGGAGTCGCCTTCGGTTGGTTCGTCGTCTCCCGGATCCACCGCCATGTCGGCTACCGTTCCTCTCATCCCAAGGCGCGGGGCCTGTCCCCGCGCCGGTGGTGCAGCCGTTCCGGGCGGGGACGGCCAAATCCATCCGCCCGGAACGGACATCTCTCTTCACTCGCGGTGGTAGGGATTGCCCGGAGCCGGCGTGACGAGCCAGAACGACTCCGTCACCAACCGATAGCGCCGGTGCGCGGGGTGCAGCCCGGTGTGCTTCAACGCCCACACCTCAACCGGCAGCTGCTCGTCCTCCACCCGCATCGACGCCAACCCGCAAGACAGGCACATCACCTGGAACACGCCTTGCGGGACGCCGTCTTCGGTATCAGCGGTCACCGTCCACGCAGTTGCGCGGATGACCCGCCGGCGGGTCAACGCGGCTCCGCAGAGCGCCGGTTCGTCTCCGCCACCAGCGGGCCCAACGACTCACTCAGCGCGACCGGCGCCACGTCTCCCGGCCGGGCAGCCCACTCGCACCCACCACCCAACGGCCGCAACCACACCCGCCCGCACTCATGCGCCATCACCCGACCGACCTCGTCGCGGGATGCGTCGCGCGCGGTAGCGCCCACGTCGAGAGGCAGAGCCGGTTTCCCGGTTGGAGGCGGAGGAATGTCGCGCATGTCATCAGCTCCTTGATCGCTGGCAGCCACGCCCCGGCACGGCGCCAGCCACTTCCAGGGCCTTCACGGGGACCCCGAGGCGTAGCGCCGACCGCACGGGCAACGCGCCAGACCATATCGCTATTCGCAAAAAGCAGCAAGATTGAGGAGGTCGCCCCATGGCCTACCGTGTATGAGTGACGAGTGCATCGAGGAGGACGTATGAGCAGCGGCTGGACCGCTACGTCAGTGCCCTACCTGGCGCCTCACGAGGACGGCGCCGGCGACCTGTGGGGTGCTGACGCCGCCGCGCGCGGGCGGCGGGGCACCCAGCGTGTGGTGTACGCCGGTGAGGCGGAGGCACCGTCCGAGGTGGCCGAACTGCTGGGCACCGCAGCCGGCGCTGCGGTGGTCGTCCGGCGGCGGATCATGTATCTCGACGACCAGCCATGCGAGTTGACCGACACCTACTACCCGGCACACATCGCCGCCGGAACCCGGCTGGCGGGCACTGCCAAGATCCGCGGCGGGGCGGTCACGCTGCTGGCCGAGCTCGGACATGTGGGTGTGCTGGCCCGCGAGGAGGTGACCGCCCGGATGCCGACCGAGGAAGAGCGCGAACTGCTCCGTGCCGGCCCGGATGAGCCAGTGCTCCAGCTGACCCGTGTCACATTGGACGATGCGAGCCGGCCCATCCAGGCCGAGATCATGACCATGCACGCCCGACATCAGCGACTGCGCTACGAACTCCGGATTGGATGACCTCCGCCCATGGCCGACACCGACGCCCCTGACCGCCGATCTCTGCACGAACGGATCGCGGCGGATCTGCGCGACGAGATTCTGAGCGGTGATCTGGCCCCGGGCGCGAAGCTTCCCTCCACAGCGCAGCTCAAGGCCAGGTTCGGTGCCTCGAACGCGACCGTGCAAAAAGCCCTGCACCTGCTCAAGAATGAACGGCTGGTCGTCGGCCGACCGGGTGCCGCAGTCACCGTCCGTGAACGCCGCTTGCGCACCCTCCGCCCGGCCTCCTCCATGGCCCCGGCCCCGACCGGCGAGCCGTACCGATGGCTCACCGAAGTCGAGAGGTTGGGCGCCGCAGCCCGAAGCAAGTTGCTCGACGTACGGGAAGCTGTGCCTCCTGCCGACGTGGCGACCGCGCTCGGCCTCGCCGCAGGTGACACCGTGCTGCTGCGCAGCCAGGTACTCATACTCGACGACGAACCGGTCGAGATCGTCTCGTCCTACTACCCGCTGGGCATCGCTCGCGGCACCGCCCTGATGGAGCGCCGCAGGATCAAGGGCGGAACCCCGACCCTCCTGGCCGAACTCGGCCATCCTCCCCGGCTGAGCGTCGACCGCGTCTCCGCACGGGTACCGACCCAAGACCAGTTCGCCTTGCTCGAACTCCCCAGCAGCCTGCCGGTGCTGCGGACGCTTCGCGTCGTTTACAGCGACGACGACCGGCCGATCGAGGCAAGCGTCATGATCAAGGCGGGTCACCTCTACGAGCTCCAGTACGAGTTCGTCCCTGAGGCGTTCGGCGAGGCACCGGGCGTACGCTCGACAGAACTGTCGTAGGCGCCGGGCAGGGAGCCATGACGAGGCGTGACGTCAGCTGCTCAGTATCGAGAGCGTCCGGCGTTCGTTCCCCCAACCGTGCGGCGGGCGTGAAAGGGCGCGGACGGCGACCGAGGAGAGTCAGTGCCGGTGCAGGACAAGACCACACTCACCGATTCGCAGTGGCGGAACGCTCAGGTGCTCTGGGACTACCACCTGATGCGGCACGAGTCGCGGTCGTGTTCGGTGGGCATCGGCCTGGGGAGCCACGACCTCGGCGTGGCGACGTGTGCGGCCGCCCTCTACGGCATCGCGTTTTCGCGGCGGCTCCTCGAAGCGGCCGGTATCGAGGTCCGGTCGGTCCTCCTGATCTGCAAGCCGTACATGGAGCGCCGCGTCTACGCCACGTGTCGTCACGTATGGCCGGAGGTCGAGGTCGTCTGTGCGTCGGAGCCGCTGACGCTGAACGAGTACGTGAAGTCCATCGGCGACGAGCGACTGGTGGTCGACATGATCGTCGGCGACCTGCAACGGGTCATCGAGTATCCCGCGCGCGGATACGCCATCCCCCAACCCGTCCCCGACGATGTGCACGCGGCCTACCAGCGTCTTCTCCTGGCGGGCTTCGACAGCCGACTCATGCAGCCTTGACAGGGCCCCGTTCCCTACACTTGATCGCGTGGTTGAGGACACCCCGCTCGCGCCCGTCGTGGTCGACCACGACCCGAACTGGCAGGCGCGAGGGCTCGCCCTCGCCGACGAGCTGCGCGCCGCCCTCGCGCCGCTGGCGCTGCGCGTCGAGCACATCGGCAGCACGGCGATCCCCGGCATGGCGGCCAAGCCGGTCTTGGACCTCCAGGTCGGCGTCCGCGATCTCCAGGACGCCGAGCGTGCCTTCGACCGCCCCTTGGAAGAACTGGGGTTCCGGCGATCCGCCTACCAGCAGGACCACGTCCCGGCCGGTTGCGACGACGATCCGGCCCGCTGGGTGAAGCGGCTGTGGACCCGGCGTGGGCACGCCGGTGAGGACGTCAATCTGCACGTGCGCGTCGTGGGCTCGCCCAACGAGCGGCTCGCCCTGCTGTTCCGCGACTGGTTCCGCGCGCACCCCGAGGCGGTCCCGGCCTACGCCCGCTTCAAGGGCGTCCTCGCGGACACCGTCGACGACACCGCGGTCTACGCCGACGTCAAGGACCCTGTGGTCGACCTGGTCGTCGCCGTGGCCGAGTCCTGGGCCGCCGCGACCGGTTGGCCCGGCGCCGGCGGCGGCAGCACGTCGGCGCCGTATCTCGGCCCGCGCCCGTCGGACGTGTGGGGCGCCGATGCCGCCGCGCGTGGCCGGCGCGGTACGCAGCGGGTGGTGCACGCCGGCGAGGTGCCGGCGCCGGCCGAGGTCGCGGCGCTGCTCGGCGTCGCGGCCGGCGATCCGGTGATCGTGCGCCGCCGGATCATGTATCTCGACGAGCAGCCGTGCGAGTTGACCGACACGTACTACCCGGCGCACATCGCCGCCGGCACTCGGCTGGCGGGCACCGCCAAGATCCGGGGCGGGGCGGTCGCGCTGCTGGCCGCGCTGGGTCACGTGGGCGTGCTGGCCCGCGAGGAGGTGACGGCCCGCATGCCGGCCGACGAGGAACGCGAACTGCTCCGCGCCGGCCCGGACGAGCCGGTGCTCCGGCTGACCCGCGTCACCCTGGACGACGCGCGCCGGCCCGTCCAGGCCGAGCTCATGACCATGCACGCCCGGCATCAGCGACTCCGCTACGAGCTAGGGATCCGATGACCGGACCCGTACGCTCGTCGCGGTTGATCCCGGGAGAGGGGCGGGTGCTGGGCGATATGCCGGGCGAGAGGTGCGAGCGGTGCGAGCTGCTGGTCGACGCGGGCTGTGCGTGCGACGAGGGCCGGGGACGGCGGGGCCCGACGCCGGTGGAGCGCATCCTCATCTCCCGCAACGGGAAGGCGCATCTCCCCGAGCAGTGCAATCACTGGCCCAACGAGGACTACGACTACGAGGCGGCTGGCTGGGGTTGGGTGCCTGAACCGCGACCTGGCCTGTGGGAGCTGATCGCCCCGGACAGACCGCTGCGCGCCACGGCCGGCGACACCAGCCTGGTCGCCCGGGAGCGGTGCCGGCACTGCTCGGCCTGACGCCCCGTGCGCCAGGACAGGGCCGGAGTCCGGCGAGTGTGACGTTGGGCCCGTTCCAAGGGGCGGATCCCGGTCCCAACGTCACAGTCAAGGCCGCGACGCCGGCACGGTCAGAGGCCGTCGGCGACCATGGCCGCGACGATGCGGACGTGGCGGTCGGCGTTGGTGGTGGACCACTCGTTGTCGTAGTTGAGGCCGTAGGGCCAGAAGTGGCCGCCGCCGGTGGAGAGGACGGCGCCCGAGCCGTCGTACTGGCGGACGAGCGCCGTGGCCTGGGCGCCGGCCCAGGTGCCGCCGCCGCCCAGGCGGCTCCAGCCGGCGCTGGTGCCGACGCCGATGGTGTGGGCGATCTCGTGCAGGGCGGTGCGCTCGCTCATGTAGGAGCGGTTGGCGCCGAAGCGGATGGTGCCGTTGATGTTGCCGTCGGCGGTCGGCACGCTCGGGTCGTAGCGGACGGTGATGGACTTGCCGAGGCCGCCGCTGAGGTTGTTGTAGCGGGCGACGGCCGCGTTCATGGCGCTGGTGATGCGGTTGTAGGCGTCGAGTTGGTCGGCCGTGGGGTTGGCCGCGCGTTCCAGCCGCCAGGTGATGGTGGCGGCCGCCGACGGGTCACCCGCGACGACCGGCGAAGCGGACGGGGCGGCGATGGCGGGGGTCGGCGCGGCCAGTGCCAGGGCGGCCAGCGCGACGGCGGCGGCCAGGCGCCGGAGGACGGAGGAGATCACCAGTGTTGCCCTCTCGCTCGGAATCGCTCACAAGTCAAAATGGCAGGTGCACGTCACCCCAGAAAACCGCACATCGCCCGACAGTCAACCCCCACGTCGACATCGCCCCGACATCTTCTCGTCACCCAACGGCCGTGCGTATGTGGCGCGTTGTGAGGACGCTTCGATCGTGCGACGAATATGGGGGATCGTCCTCGCGGCGCTGCTGCTCGGGGGCGTAGCCGTCGCCCTCGTCCAGGGGCGCGACGACGGGGGGACGGCCACGACGACGGTGCGTGGCGTGATCGGGTCCGAGAAGGCGGAGTTCTTCACGGATCCGGAAGTGATCGAGGTGCTGGCCGAGCGCGGCTACGAGGTCAGGACCGAATCGGTCGGGTCCTGGGCCATGGACGGGGTCGACATGGCGGGCTACGACTTCGCCTTCCCGTCCAGCCAGGCGCCGGCCCAGGAGTTGGCCGCGCGGGCCGAGTCGCCTGGGGCGCCGCTGCGGCCGTTCTACTCGCCGCTCGTCGTGCTGGCGCGCGGCGCGGCGGCCGAGGTGCTGGCGGCCGAGGGCATCGTCACCCTGGCGGACGAGCACCAGGGGCTGCTGTCCATGGGCGCCTATCTGGAGGCGGTCGGCGACGGCCGCGCCTGGGGCGACCTGGCGGGCGCCGACCCGCAGGACGGACTTGCCGGCACGCTCTACGTGTCGAGCACCGACCCGCTGACCTCCAACTCGGGCGCCCTCTACCTGGCCGCGGCCTCCTACGTCGAGAACGACGGCACCGTCGTCGCCGACGCCGAGGGCGTCGAGCGCGTGGCGCCGCTGCTGCGCACCCTCGTCCAGGTGCAGGGCACCCAACAGCCGAGCTCCGACGGGCCGTTCCGGGACTTCGTCAGCGGCATCGGCAACCCGCTGGTGCTCGCCTACGAGTCGCAGATCGGGTCGCTGCTGATGGCCGGCCAGGACCCCGGCGACGTCGTCGTGCTCTACCCGGACACCACCGTCTCCAGCGACCACACCCTGGTGCCGCTCTCCGACGAGGGCCGGGAGCTCGGTCAACTGCTGACCGACGACCCGGAGTTGCGGCGCCTCGCGGTCCGGCACGGCTTCCGGCCGCAGGGCGCCACGGCCGAGTTCACCGAGGCGGCCGGCGAGCACGCCGCCTACCTCGACGCCGGCCTCGCCGGCGTTAGGCAGGCACCGCCGCCCACCACGGACGTGCTGCGGCAGTTGGCGGAACGCGCCACGGGCCGCTCGGAAGGGAGCTGACCACCATGCCCGAGCTGACCCCACCGGGTTCGGACAACCCGCTGATCCTCACCCCGCCTGACCCCGTGCCCGAGGTGCGGGCCGAGCAGGCTTCCGGGCTGGTCCCGGTCGACGCCGCGGCCCGCGAGGAACTGGCCCGCCGCGCCGCCGCCTACGTCGACTCGCTCACCGAACTCGACACCCGCTCGCCGGAGTTCACCTCCCGGGTGGGCGAGGTGACGTCGTTGGGCGGCGACGAGATGCGGGCCGCCGCCCAGCAGTCCAACCGGATGCTGGAGCGCAGCGTCCGCTCGCTCGCCAAGGGCGCCGGCGGCGAGGCGGGCGACGCCCAGTCCCGGGTCGCCGGCTCGCTGGTCGAGCTGCGCCGCACCGTCGAGGACCTGGAGCCGCGCGACTCGGCCGCCGGCGGGGTGCGCCGGCTGCTGTCCAAGCTGCCGGGCGGCAACCGGTTCCGCGACCACCTGGCCCGCTACGCCTCGTCCCAGGGCACGCTGCAGAAGATCGTGCACTCGCTGCGCTCCGGCCAGGACGAGCTGCGCCGGGACAGCGCCGCCCTGCACACCGAGCGGTCCAGGCTCTGGGACACCATGGGCAAGCTCCAGGAGTACGCGGTGCTCACGGAGGCGCTGGACGCCGAACTCCAGCGGCGCATCGACGTGTTGGAGGCGACCGCCCCGGAGCAGGCGGCGGCGATGCGGGCCGACGTGCTGTTCCCCGTCCGGCAGAAACACCAGGACCTGCTGACCCAACTCGCGGTCTGCGCCCAGGGATACCTGGCGATGGACGTGGTGCGGCGGAACAACGACGAGCTGGTCAAGGGCGTGGAGCGGGCCGCCACCACCACGGTCTCCGCGCTGCGGATCGGGGTGATGCTCTCGGCCGCGCTGGAGAACCAGCGCAAGGTCACCGAGCAGGTCAACGCGCTGCGCTCGACGACCGAGGACCTGGTGCGGGCCAACGCCGACATGCTGGCCACCCAGAGCGGCGAGATCCAGCGGATCGCCGCCGACCCGGCGGTCGGCGTCGAGACGCTGCGGGCCGCTTTCCAGCAGATCTACCGCACGCTCGACGCGATCGACACCTACAAGGCGCAGGCCACCGAGTCGATGGCCGAGACCGTGCGGGCGCTCTCCGGGGAGCTGGCCGACGCCTCGGCGCAGCTGGAGCGTTCCCGGGACCGGCAGTTGGCGGAGGGCGAGCGGGGAGGCCGGCGATGAGGCGGGGGACGAGGTGGGGGACGGGACCCGGCCGGCTGGCGGCGCTGCTGACGGTGGTGGCGCTCGCCGCGGGCGCCTGCTCCGACGACTCGGGCGGGTCCGGGGGGTCCGGGGGGTCCGGGGGTTCCGGTGGGTCCGGCGGCGGGGACGGCTCCGTGGTGCGGATCCTGGCGAGCAGCGAACTCGCCGACACCGAGGACGTGTTGGCGCGGGCCCAGGAGGAGACCGGGGTCGGGGTCGAGATCACCTGGTCGGGGACGCTGGACGCGACGAGGCTCGTCGCCTCGGGGGAGGCCGAGGAGTACGACGCGCTCTGGCTGGCCACCAACGACTACCTGCGGCTGCGGCCGGAGGCGGCCGACCGGATCCTGACCGAGACGTCCGTGATGACCTCGCCGGTCGCGCTCGGCGTCCGCCCCGAGGTGATCGACCGGCTCGGCTGGAACCCGGAGGAGGTCACCTGGTCGCAGGTCCACGCGGCCGCCGCGGCCGGCGACCTCACCTTCGGCATGACCGACCCGACCCGCTCCAACTCCGGCTACAGCGCGCTGATCTCGGTCACCTCGGCGCTCTCCGGCGCCGAGGCGGCGCTGACCGAGGAGGACGTGACGGGCAGCGCCGAGCGGCTGCGCGAGTTCTTCACCGGGCAGCGGCTCACCTCGGGCTCCTCGGGGTGGCTGGCCACCGCGTTCGGCGACCGCCCCGACGTCGACGCGCTGATCAACTACGAGTCGGTGCTGCTGTCGTTGGCCAGGGACGGCGTCGCCGACCTGACCGTGGTCCGCCCACTGGACGGCGTGGTGACCGCGCGCTATCCGCTGACCACCCTCACCTCCGCCTCCCCCGAGGCCCGCGACGCGCTTGGCGCGCTCACCGACCACCTGCGGGGCCAGGAAACCCAGGCCGAGCTGACCGAGCAGACGCTGCGCCGCCCGGTGGCGGGCGGCGTCGCGCCCGCCGAGGCCATCCCGGACGGGCAGCGGCGCGAACTCCCCTACCCGGGAACCCTCGCGGTCGCCGACGGGCTGCTCGACGCGTTCGACAACGAGCTGCGCCGGCCCTCGCGGACCGTGTACGTGTTGGACACCTCGGGCTCGATGGAGGGCGACCGGATCGAGTCGCTGCGGGCCGCGCTCGGCCGGCTCACCGGCACCGGCGTCGCCGGCGCGGGCGAGCGGTTCAGGGAGCGCGAGCGGGTGACGCTGATGCCGTTCGCCGGGGACGTCGTCTCGCGCGACACCTACACGGTCGAACCTGCCGACCCGGAACCGGGGTTGGCGCGGATCAGGGACGGCGTGGACGCGCTGACGGCGGACGGCGACACCGCGATCTACTGGAGCCTGATGGAGGCGTACGAGCTGCTGTCCGAGGAGGACACGGCGGACGCGTTCACCTCCATCGTGCTGATGACGGACGGCGAGAACGGCGACGCGATCGGCGCCGGCGGCTTCGCCGACTTCCACGCGGCCCTCGGTGGCGAGCTGGCGACGGTGCCGGTGTTCACGGTGCTGTTCGGCGACTCGGACCGCGCCGAGCTGGAGGGCATCGCGGAGCTGACCGGCGGCCGGCTCTTCGACGCGGTGGACGGCTCGCTCGACCAGGCGTTCCAGGAGATCCGTGGCTACCAGTAGAGCGCTCAGGTATCTGGAGTCCCGCAAGAACCTGACGGGCTGCGTCTGCGGCCTGGCCGGCCTCGGCCTGACCCTGGCCGGGCAGGCCGGCGCGCTCTGGCCGCTGGTCGTCGGCGGCCTCTACGGCGCGGGCGCGCTGCTCGCCCCGCCGGAGCGCGAGGCGCCGCCGCCGTTCTCCGAGACGTCGGAACTGGCCGCGATCCGGACGGACTTCGCGGCGCTGCGGCCGTACCTCGACTCCTTCGACGCGCCGTCGGAGGCGGCGGGACCGCTGGCCGAGCTCGACGAGCTGCTGACCGCGCTGCTCGACCCCGGCTGGGTCGCCGACGAACTCGCCGTCGACCCGGAGGCCGTCCACGCCCTGGCCCGGGCGGTGCGGCACGACGTCCCCGAGGCGATCGACGCCTACCAGCGCACCCGCTGGTGGTCACGGCTCACCCCTGGCGGAGAGCTGCCCGAACACCACCTGGAGCGTCAACTCGCGCTGATCGTCCGCGAGTTGCGGTCCCGAGCGGCCACCATCCGGGAGTCCCAGGAGTCCCGGCAGCAGACCCACACCACCGACCTCGAGGCCCGCGACCCACGGGACCTGTGACGCGGCCTGGCCGGCCGGAAGCGATGACCGACGGTTCGGTCACCGACACGAGCCGGCCCCGGCCGGCTGCGGCCCGCCAGGGCCGTGGCCGCGCACGGCCGGGAAGGAAGCCGGGCCAGACCGGCCGCAGCCCCGGCCTCGGCCCGGACGTGAGCCGGGCCCCGGCCGGTTCGGCCGGCTGGCCCGTGGCCGGGCCGGCCAAGGCCGGCGCGGACCACCGGGCCGCCGGGCCGCCGGGACCGGTCTCGGTCCGCTGGGGCAGCTCGGCGGCGTCCCGCAGGGAGGCGCGGACGAGGTCAGGCACCCACTCGTCCCCGAAGGGCGGCCGACTGGTACGGCGGCGGCGTATCTCGTCGTAGCGGTCTCCGAGTTCGGCCTCACCCTCGGTCTCGGCCGCCGTCTCGCGGCTGAGCGTGGCCAGGCGCCGGCCGGCAGCCGAGCACGGTCGCTCGGCACAGCCCGGCCGAGCCGGTCGAGGCCGCGAGCGCCGACCCGGACCAGGAGGCGCGTGCGGCCAGCCCGGCCATGGGCCCGCGCGGCGGAGGCCCGCCGCCACGGACCGCCCGCGGCCTGCGGCCCGTGCCTCACCGGCCGCAGGCACGGGAAATCAGCCCGGCCGGTCGGGCAAGCCCGGCCGGTTCGGCCGGCTGCGGCCGGCCAGGGCCGTGGCCGCCCGCCGCAGGGCCCCCGCCCGGCCACTCCGCCCAGCCCGGCCGGCGAGGCCCCGTCAGCCGCCGCGGATCAGGGGGAAGGGGAGGGTCTCGCGGATCGGTAGGCCGGTGAGGAGCATGATCAGCCGGTCGACGCCGAGGCCGAGGCCACCGGTGGGGGGCATGCCGTACTCCAGGGCGGCGAGGAAGCCCTCGTCCGGTTCCAGGGCCGCCTCGGCGGCCTGCGGCAGCAGCCGGCGGCGTTGCTCGATCGGGTCGGTCAACTCGGTGGCCCCGGTGCCCAGTTCCATGCCCCAGGCGACCAGGTCCCAGCGTTCGGCGAGCCGCGGGTCGTGTCGGTCGGCGCGCACCAACGGGCTGCTGGCCAGCGGGAAGTCGCGGTAGAAGACCGGCGGGCCGGTCACCGCCTGGACCAGCCGCTCGTACAGCGCGTCGACCAGCTCGGCGTGGCCGGCGCGCTGCCCGGGATCGACGCCGGCCGCCGCGCAGTGCGTCCGCAGCGCCGCGTCCCCGGTGTCCGGGCCGATCTCCTCGCCGAGCGCCGCGGAGATCGCCTGGTAGACGCCGACCACCGGCCACTCCCCCGAGAGGTCGTGCTCGACGCGCCCGCCGTCCGCGCCGCGGGTCACCGCGAGCGGGGCGCCGTGCATCGCCGTCGCCGCCTCCCGCACCAGCGCGCCGGTGAGTTCGCGCATCCCGTCCTGGTCGGCGCCGGCCCGGTACGCCTCCAGGATGGTGAACTCCGGGCTGTGCCGGTGCGAGACGCCCTCGTTGCGGAACGCCCGGCCCAGCTCGAAGATCCGGTCGAAGCCCGCCACGCACAGCCGCTTCAGATACGGCTCGGGCGCGACCCGCAGCGCCAACTCCATGTCGTAGGCGTTGCCATGGGTGACGAAGGGCCGGGCGTCCGAGGCCGCGTGCAGCGGCTCGAGCATCGGCGTCTCGACCTCCGTGTAGCCGCGCCGCCACAGCGCCTCGCGCAGTTCGCGCAGCACCGTCGACCTGGCCACCAGCGCCGCCCTGGCCGCCGGCCGCACCACCAGCTCGGCGGGCCGGCCGCGGGACCGCGCCACCGGGTCGGTGAGCCGGTGCCTGGCGTCGGGCAGCGGCCGCAGGCACTTGGCGACCAGCCGCCACGAGGCGACGAGCAGCGAGGGCTCGCCGCGGCGGCTGCTGCCCGACTCGCCGGTGGCCTCGATCTGGTCGCCCCGGTCGACGGCGTCGACGAAGCGGCGGAGCGCGTCGGCGCCGACCCGCCCACGGGTGAGGATCAGTTGCAGCTCCCCTGAACCGTCGCGCAGCCGGACGAAGACGACGCCGCCGAAGTCCCGTACCAGCAGCACCCGGCCGACCACGGTGGCCCGGGTGCCAGCCGGTCGGGTCCGCAGCCCGGCCAGGGCGGAGGTGCGGTGGCTGTCCGGCGGGTAGGGGTCGACTCCCCTGGCCCGCAGCTCGGCCAACTTGGCTCGCCGCACCCGCTGTTGCTGCGTCGGCCGGCCTTCGGCCCCGGCCGGTGCCGGCCCCGGCGGCCGGGTGACGTCCGCGGCCAGCTCACGCTCCTCGTCCGTGAGCGGCGGCAGCCCGACCGCGCCGATCGGCCGGACCCCGCCCCGGCCGTGCGGCGGCGAGAAGAACCCCTCGACGATCGTGAGGGAGAGGCCGACCCTGGCCAGGCTGCCCGGCTCGCCGTAGCAGAGGAACCGCGGATACCACTCGGGCCGGTACTTGGCGGTGGCCCGGTACATCGTCTCCAACTGCCAGAACCGCGAGAAGAACAGCAGCAGGCGCCGCCACATCCGCACCACGGGGCCGGCCCCGAGCCGCGCGCCGGTCTCCAGCACCGAACGGCCGACGGCGAAGTTGAGCGAGACCCGGCGGATGCCGAGCGCCGGGCCGTGCGCGGCGAGCCCGGCGACCATGAACTCCACGGTGCCGTTGGGCGCGTCGGGCGCCCGCCGCATCAGGTCGAGCGAGACGCCGTCGTGGCCCCATGGCACGAGGGACAGGATCCCGATCCTGGCCGCGTCGGCCTGGTCGGCCTCGTCGGCCTCTCCGCCGGCCAGTGCTTCGACCAGCAGGCAGCGGCCGTCGGCCGGGTCGCCGAGCCGGCCGAGCGCCATCGAGAAGCCGCGCTCCTGCTCGTCGCCGCGCCACGCGTCGATGTCGGCGCGCAGCCCGGCGAACTCGGCCTCGTCCACCTCCTGGTGCCGGCGGATCCGGATCCGCGCCCCGGTGCGCCGCACCCGGTTGACGGCCTGCCTGGTGCCGCGCATCGACCGCCACGCCCGGTCGAACTCGGCCGGCCGCAGGATCGCCTCGTCCCCCAGGTGCAGCACGCGGAACCCGGCCCTGGCGAAGGCCGCCGCGCCCTGCTCGCCGGCGCCCAGCACGGCCGGCAGCCAGGCGTAGCCGCGGGCCATCGCGCCCCAGGCGGCGATCGCGCCGTCCCAGGAGTCGCGGTCGCCGATCGGGTCGCCGCCGGCGAGGCAGACGCCCGCCTCGACGCGGTAGGTGACGGCGGCCCGGCCGTCGGGCGCGAAGACGGCGTTCTTGTCGCGGCGGGTCGCGAAGTAGCCGAGCGAGTCCTGCCGGCCGTGGCGGGCGAGCAGGGCGCGGAGCCGGGTCTCGTCGTCCGCCGAGAGGCCGGTCAGCGCGCGCTGCGAGCGGAACAGCACGACCAGCGCGTTCAGCACCGCGAGGGTGCCGAAGACGTCGGGCAGGGTGCGGATCAGCACCGGCGGATGGCCGGCGAAGTCGCGGGCCGCGCCGAAGCCGCCGAACACCCGGTCCGCGGCGTAGGCGAGCCGGTCGCCGTACGCCAGCGAGCCGGGGAACAGGCTCACCATCAGCCAGCCGAGCCCGGTGGCCACCGCGAGCCCGACGACCAGCGCGCCCAGCGCCCGCCAGAACGCGCCGCGCCGCACCCGGGCGTGGAACTCGGCGCGCGACCACCAGAGCAGGGCGAGCAGCAGCGCGGCGCAGCCCGCGCCGGCCAGCGTCACCCAGAGCTCGACGGAGGCCGCCCTGGCCAGGTGGACGACGAGCAGCGCCGCCGCGCCCAGGGTGACGACGTACCAGGCCACCCGCTTGCGCACGGTGAGGGCCGCGGCGAGCAGCAGCAGGCAGACGCCGTAGGGCAGGTTGGCCGGCAGCGGCAGCAGCAGGCCGCCCACCACCTGGCGCGGGTCGGCGAACGGGGCGCGCACGAACGGCAGCAGGGCGCTCACCGCGCAGAACGCGCCGACGAGGGCGACGGCGGTGCCGAGCAGGGACGGCACCCGGCGGCGGAAGGCGCCCGGCTCGTCAGCCCTCGCCGTATCAGCCCTCGTTGTAGACGTGGTCCACATTGTTCTCGGGCTCCGGCCGGTGCCGCGCGGCCGGCCCCTCGGCGAAGGCGCGCAGCACGTTCTCGGTGGTGCGGGTGACGAACCGGCCGGTCCTGGCGTCCATGCCGTGGTTGCGGCCGTTCAGGTCGGTGCCGGCCATCAGCCCCTCGACCCAGCGCATCGTGCCGGCGGCGAACACGCCGGCGCCGCCGTCCACCGTGTAGTAGGCGGAGTCCTGGTGGCTCGACCTGCCGTTGCACTCCAGCGGCGAGTGGGCGACGATCTCGATCCGGTCCGGGGTGGGCGCCTCGGGCGTCACCCGGTCGTACTCGACGCCGACGAGGTGCTCGAACGACTCGCCCTTCTCCACCCCGGTGTCCTCGAACAGCCAGTGCCGTGGGCGGTGGACGACGTAGGGCGCGTCGGTCGGGTAGCCCTCGTAGAGCACGCCGGTGAGCGACGACTCGGGATCGGAGCCCGGGTCCTGCCGGAAGTCCGTGGTGACCAGGTGCGGATCGTCCGGGTAGCTCGGGTCCTGCGCGAACGAGCTCTTGTAGCAGGCGACGCTGCGACCGCTCCCGTTCTCCGGCTCGAGCCGGCCGGGCTCGAAACGCACCCGGCGGTAGCACGTGTTGGCGCCCAGGATCGCGACGTTGGTGCCGGCGTCGCGGGCCTCGGTGACGCGCTCGCGCTGGCGGGGCGTCCAGTACTCGTCGTGGCCGAGCACGATGACGGCGGTGGCGTCCTTCAGCACGTCGGGGTCGCGGTCGACGTCGACGCCTGTGGTGTAGGCCAGGGGTATGCCGAGACGCTCGGCGAGCACCACGGCGGCGCGCTCGTAGACCAGGAACTTCTCGGCGCCGTCCCGGTCGTAGGGGCGGTCGAAACTGACCACCTTGGACCGGCCCTCGTGGCTGCCGTCCTGCCCCTCGTAGAGGCTGTAGCCGCCCCACAGGTTGTACGCCTGCCAGGTCGCGGGCGCGTGCATCAGCACGGTGCGGCCGGCGCCGTTCTTCGACCTGACGATCAGCGGGACGTAACGCTGGTGCCCGTGGTCGGCGTCGAGCCGCAGCAGGTACGCGCCCTCCGGCCACCCCTCGGTGCCGAAGTCGAGGCTCCGGCGCCAGCCGGCCTGCACGGTGCGGGTGATCTGGTGCACGCGCGGCTCGCGCTGCTCCTCGCCGGGGACCGACTCCGACCGCCAGACGAGTTCGGCCTCCCGGCCGTCGTACCAGCCGACCCGGAACGCCGACACCCGGAACCGGCGGGCCGTGGTCGACACCCGCAGCGCCACCTGGTCGCCGGGGCGCACGCTGACCTGGTCCGCGTACCCGAGGACGGCGTCGGCCGGGCCCTGGTCCCTGAGCCGCCAGTCGCCGCCGTCGTCGTCCTTCTTCGGCCGCCTTGTGGGGGGCGCCGCGGGCGCGGGCGCGGTCTCGCACCCGACCACCCCGGCGACGGCGGCCCCGGCACAGCCCCCGAGAAACCCCCGCCGCCCGATACCCACCATGTGCGCTCCTCCGGCACCGCGGTCCTGCTCACATGCTGAGCGGGACGCCCGACGTCGGCAAACGGACCGGTGTTCCCGGGCGGGGGGTTTTCCCCCACCCACCCGCCCTTTCCGCCCTTGCCGCCCTTGCCGCGCGCAGCGCGGGTGGCGGCCGCGCCTGGCCGCGCAGCGGCCGGGCCTGCCGGCCCGGGCCTCGTGCCTGACGGCGGCTTGATGCGAGGTGTTCCCCGCCCACC
>NZ_BAAGPR010000035.1:0-67943 GCF_054783955.1 Streptomyces mayteni
CACGCCCCGCGCAGCGGCCCGGCGGCCGGGGGCGGCCGGGCGCGGCCGAGCGCCCGCCGGCCCTCGAAGGCCAGCCGCTCGAACCTGGCCGCGTCCACCGCGTCCCGCGCCACGGCCAGCCGGTAGCCGCCCGGCTCGGAGACGATCAGGCCGGGCTCCGGCAGGGCACGGCGCAGCCGGGAGACGAGGGACTGGAGCGCGTTGACCTGGTCGCCGGGCGCCGCGTCCCCTTCGCCCCACAGCGCCTCGGCCAGCGTCTCGCCGCGCACCGGCGACCCGGCGTCCAGGGCGAGCCGGATCAGCAGGGCCCGCAACCGCGCGCCACCCAGGGCGACGGCGTCGCCCTGGGAGGAGGTGACCTGGAGTGGCCCGAGGATGCCGACCTGCACATCGATCAGTCTCTCACCGGCCCCGACTCCGGTGGGTAAACGATTGGACAGGCCACGCCCGAGTTCGTAGGGTCGGCGATCGTGTTCACCCCAGAAGCCGACAGACCCTAGCCACCGGTCCTCCGGTGGCCGCCCGCGTTCTCATCACCGCCCCCGTCGCGGGGCGTCCCGGGCCGTGATCCGTCCGTTGATCACCTCTGCCACCACCGGATGGCCGGCGTAGCCGTCTCCTGTCGATCCACCGCTTCGTGGTTGTGGGGTTTCGCTGTGCCGTTCTTTCTCTATGTCCTTGCCCTGGCGGTACTCGCCCAGGGCACCAGTGAGTTCATGCTCGCCGGCCTGGTGCCGGACATCGCCGGGGACCTCGGCGTCTCGGTGCCGGCCGCCGGGGCGCTGACCTCGGCCTTCGCGGTCGGGATGATCGTCGGCGCGCCGCTGATGGCGGTCGCGTCGATGCGCTGGCCGCGCCGCCGCGCGCTGCTGGCCTTCCTGGTCACCTTCCTCGCCGTGCACGTCGTCGGCGCGGTGACCACCAGCTATCCGCTGCTGCTCGCCACCCGGGTGGTGGCGGCGCTGGCCAACGCCGGCTTCCTGGCGGTGGCCATGGCCACCGCCGCCGCGCTGGCGGCGCCCGACGCCAAGGGCCGGGCCACCTCGGTGCTGCTCGGCGGCGTCACGCTGGCCTGCGTCGCCGGCGTGCCGGGCGGCGCGCTGCTCGGCCAACTCTGGGGCTGGCGCTCGGCGTTCTGGGCGGTGGCGCTGATCTCGGTGCCGGCGGTGGTGGCCATCGTGCGGTCCGTGCCAGGCGATGCCGCCGACCCGGTGACGGGGGGCGCACGCGGTGAGCTGCGGGCGCTGCGGCGGCCCCGGCTGCTGGTCGTGCTGCTGCTCGGCGCGCTGGTGAACGGCGCGACGTTCTGCACCTTCACCTATCTCGCGCCGCTGGCCACCGAGGTGACCGGCCTGGCCGACGGCTGGGTGCCGGCGCTGCTCGCGCTCTTCGGCATCGGCTCGTTCCTCGGCGTCACGCTGGGCGGCCGGTTCGCCGACACCCGGCCGCTGCCGCTGCTGGCGGGCGGCGGCGTGGCCCTGCTCGCCGGCTGGGCGGTGCTTGGCCTGACGGCCGGCGTGCCGGCGGCGGTGGTGCCGCTGATCCTGATCCAGGGCACGCTGTCGTTCGCGGTGGGCTCCACGCTGATCGCGCGGGCCCTCTACGAGGCCGCCGAGGCCCCGCGCCTCGGCGGCGGCTTCGCCACCGCGGCGCTCAACGTCGGCGCGGCGCTCGGCCCCTGGGCCGGCGGCCTGGCCATCGACGCCGGCCACGGCTACGACTCAGCGCCCTGGGTGAGCGCGGCCCTCACCGCAGGGGCGCTCGCCCTGGCCCTGACGGCCGGCGCGGCCCACCTCCGCCGCCGGACCGCCACGGCGGTGGCCCCCACCGCCTGACGGCGGCCGGGTCACGGCGCGGTCGGCCGTGACCAGACGTGTTCGGTGAACGGTGGCTCGGGACCCGCCAGGGTCTCGGCCACCCACCGGTCGCGCCCGGAGCGCGGATCTTGCCGCGGTTGGGCAAGGACTCGTGGTCGACCGCACACCGACCGCACACCGACCGCCGACCGGCCGGTGTGGCCGCCCGTCCGGCGGCCGGCCCGCCGGCACCGGCGCGTGCCGGCGGGTGCCGGCGGCCGCGGGCAGCTCGTCCGGCACGCGAACCCTCGCGTTCCTGCGCGGCGGCGGTGCGCTCCCGCCGCCCGTCCGGCGGCCGGGTCACCCACCGGTCGTACCCGCTCCCGCCGGTCGGGCCGGCTAGGCCACCGGTTTTCCGGCGAGTGCCGCGGCGAGGAGGGACTCGGCCGCCGCGTGGGCGGCTTCGGCGGCGTGGGGTTCGTCGGCGATGGCGAAGCTGACGACCGCGCCCTCGTGCAGGCTCAGCAGCTGTACGGCCAGCCGGTCGGGGTCGGCGGCGCCGGCCGCCGTCAGCTCGTGGTGGAACAGGTCCCGCAGCCACTTCTTCTCGGCGACGATCACCTGCCGCCCCGGGTGCTCGGGCTCCGGCAGCTCGGCGAAGGCGTTGATGAAGCTGCATCCCCGGTCGGACTCGCCGAGCCACTCGGGCAGCACCGCGAACGGCACCAGGACCCGGCGCGCCGGGGCGTCGCCGACGGCCGCCAGGCGCTCGGCGAGCAGGTCGCGCCAGCGCTGGTCGCGGGTCTCCAGGTAGGCGACCAGCAGGCCGTCCTTGGAGCCGAACCGGTCGTAGAGGGTGCGCTTGGTGACGCCGGACTCGGCCGCGATGGTGTCGACCCCGACCGCGTGGATCCCGCGCCGGTAGAACAGCTCGGAGGCGACGGCCAGGATGCGCCTGGCGCCCGGGGTCAGTCGGTCGGCGCGGGCGGCGCCGCTCGTGGCCTGAGACATCGGATTCCCCCTTGACTTCACAGGTCGGTATACCTAAGGTCGAGATCGGAACTTCACAGATCAGTATAGTCGGGAGGCTTCGATGGAGCAGGTGCTGCGACCACTGGCCCGATTCGTGCGCGATGTCGGCTTCGGGATCCACGCGGGGAACGCCATCCGGCACGGCCGGCCGCTTGGCCCGACCACTCGGGAGGCCACCGGGACCCCCGGGGCGCCGGCCGCCAGGCCGGCGCGGGATCGGCGGCTGCTGGGCGGTTGATCGCGGGCCGGCCGCGGTTATCGTGAGGAAAGGCGGCCGCCGTGCCGGTCGTCGCGGTGGGAGGCGGCATGTACGTCCTGAACGTCATCGAGGCGCTGTTCCTGCCTGGCAGCCGCCACACCCACGACGAGCGGCGGCGGCAGGAGCTCACCAGGGACGAGGAGGGCGACGCCGAGCCCGGCCGTGGCCCGATAGACCTCGACTCGGGGCGCGTCCTCATCACCCTTCCCGCGGTGTCGCGGCCTCGCCGCTGAGCGAACCCGGGTCGGTGTTGGCGCCGCACAGCACCACGCACACCTCCTCGCCGGGCGCCGGTTCCGGTGCCCCGGCCACGGCCGCCGCGGCGGCGTGCTCGACGGCGAGCCGGTGGTCGCGCCACAGCCGGCGCCTGGTTTCCACGATGGCCTCGTCCGGGACCAGCACCGAGTCGACGTGCGGCTCCCCGGCCCAGCGCAGCGCCTCCGCCGAGACCCGGCGGGCGCCGAGCGAGTCGGCCGCGACCGAGTCGACCGGCACGTCCACCGGCTCGCCGGCCGCCAGCGCCGCGTTCAGGCAGCGGCAGTGCTCGGGCTCGACGGCGACCACCCGGATCCCGTGCGCCGCCGCGGCCGCCGCCACCCCGGAGAACAGGCCGCCGCCGCCCACCGCGACCACCACCGTGGAGACCGCCGGCCGGGCCGCGACGATCTCGTCGAGCAGCGTGCCGGCGCCGGCGGCGATCAGCGGATGGTCGTAGGCGTGCGAGGCCAGCGCCCCGCTCTCGGCCGCGAACTCGGCGCAGGCGGCCGCCGCCTCGGCGTACTCCCGCCCGACCCGCCGCACCTCGGCGCCCAACTCCCGCAGCCTGGCCAGCTTCACCGCCGGCACCGTCTCCGGCACGAACACGGTCGCCCTGATCCCCCGCTGCCCGGCCGCCCAGGCGCAGGCAAGACCCGCGTTCCCGCCGGAGGCGATGGTGATGCCGGCCGCCGGCATCTCACCACGCTCCAGCTGGGCCGTGGTGAAGTTCAACGCGCCGCGCGCCTTGAACGTGCCGGTGTGCTGGAGGTGTTCGAGCGCGAACGAGCGCCCAGGACCCACCGGGGCCACCGCCACCGGCCGCACCCGCCCCGCGATCCGACCGCCCGCCGCCTTCACGTCGTCATAGCTGATCACGGCTTCAGCGTAGTTCGGCCCCTATGACCGACCAATCAGGGCGTCGACCTCGATCTCGATCTTGGCGCCGACGGACTCCGGCAGCGCGAACGACTCTCCTGGCCGGTAGACGGCTCGCCTCCGGTAGGTGCCCTGCCGGGGTTCGGTGAGCAGTACGGCCTCGCGGTTCTTCCGGTCGCCGATGAGGTACACCGGAACCTTGGCGCCCGCATAGGCGAGCGGCTTGTCCACGGTGTCGCTGGCGTAGTTCGTCGAAGTGATGTCGACCACCATGCGGAAGATGCCGGGCGAGTAGCAGTTGTACGCGATCAGATGGTCCCTGAAGTCTTCGTCGACCACCGCGAGGTCCGGCACCACGAAGTCCTCCCCGTTGGGCAACCACAGCCCAACGGCCTGGGTGACCCGGGAGTCCTTGCCATGGAGGGCGGCCAACGCCAGGGTCAGGCCGGTGAGCGAGACGGCGTGGTCGCCGTCTGCCGGTGGGTTCACGGTGAGTTGTCCTCCGATGATCTCCGGCCGGTAGCCGGGCATGTGCTGGTACACGGTTTCCGCGAGATCCAGGAGGGTGTGAGTGACATCGACGGCACCCGGCTCGAAGGGCGTGACGGGGCGCTCAGGGGCGATGGTCATGTCGGTGTTCCTGTCTCCCTCGCGGGGCATGGACCTCACCTCTGATCCTAGAACCGGACAATGGTCACCAGAATCGATTCTGCCAGGTCAAGTGGGGTGAAGAAAGGATGATCCAGGCCGTGGGATAGGTTCATCGGCCATGGATATCGCGATCAGATCAGGTCATGTCGTGCCGGTGGACGGGGAGCCCGTCGAGGGTGGGACCGTGCTCGTTCTCGGCGGGAAGATCGCCGCCGTGGGGCCGGACGCCGAGGTCACCGTGCCGGAGGGGGTGCCCACCGTCGACGCGGCCGGGAAGTGGGTGCTGCCCGGGTTCGTCGAGGCGCACGGGCACATCGGCGTCCACGAGGAGGCCGAGGGCTGGGCCGGCCAGGACACCAACGAGATGACCGACCCCAACGGCGCCCGGATGCGGGCGCTGGACGCCATCAACCCGGCCGACACCGGCTTCGCCGACGCCCTCGCCGGCGGCGTCACCAGCGCGGTCATCAAGCCGGGGTCCGGGAACCCGATAGGCGGCCAGACCGTCGCCGTGAAGTGCTGGGGCCGCACCGTCGACGACATGCTGGTCAGGCAGCCGGTCAGCGTGAAGAGCGCGCTCGGCGAGAACCCCAAGCGGGTCTACGGCGAGAAGAAGCAACTGCCATCCACCCGGCAGGGCGTGGCCGCGGTGCTCAGGGACGCCTTCACCAGGGCCCAGGACTACCAGGCCAAGCGGGACCACGCGGCCACCGAGGGCAAGCCGTTCGAGCGCGACCCCAGCCTGGAGGTGCTGGTCAGGGTGCTCGACGGCGAACTGCCGTGGTGCCAGCACACCCACCGCGCCGACGACATCGCCACCGCGCTGCGGCTGGCCGACGAGTTCGGCTACCGGGTGGTCATCAACCACGCCACCGAGGCGCACCTGATGGCCGACGAGATCGCCCGCCGGGAGATCCCGGTGATCAGCGGCCCGCTCTTCACCACCCGCAGCAAGGTGGAGCTGCGGCAGCGCACCCTGGCCAACCCCGGCATCCTGGCCCGCGCCGGCGTGAAGGTGGCCATCACCACCGACCACCCCGTGGTGCCGATCAACTTCCTGGTGCACCAGGTCACGCTGAGCGTCAAGGAGGGCCTCGACCGGGGCGAGGCGATCCGCACCATCACCGCCAACCCGGCCGAGATCATGGGCCTCGACGACCGCGTCGGCTCGCTGAAGCCGGGCCTCGACGGCGACGTGGTGATCTGGTCGGGCGACCCGCTCGACGTGATGAGCCGCGCGCTGCGGGTCTTCGTCGAGGGCCGCGAGGTCTACACCTACGACGAGGAGAAGCGGGTCGGCCAGGTGCTCGACCCCTACTACCGCGAGACCGTCTGATCCGCGACGAAAAGCTTGCCGTGGCGGAAACTTTGCCGCCACGGCAAGTTTTGCTACGGTGGTCCCCATGACACCGGAAGGCGACGCTCCCCTCGGCCTGCGGGAGCGCAAGAAGCGAGAGACCCGGGTCGCGCTGAGCCGCGCCACCATCCGGCTGTGCGTCGAGCGCGGCTGGGCGAACGTGACGGTCGAGGACATCGCCGCCGCCGCGAACGTCTCGGTGCGCACCTTCCGCAACTACTTCGCCAGCAAGGCCGAGGCGGTCGCCGCCAGCCACGTGGAGCGCATGCTGCGCGTCGCCGACGAGCTGCGCGCCCGCCCCGCGGCCGAGCCGCTCTGGGACGCGGTCACCGCCGTCGTCCTGGCCGAGTTCGGCGCCGAGGGCGCCCAGGGGGGCGCCGAGCCGCCGCAGGCGCGGCGCTGGCGGGACGGGGTCAGGCTGATGCTCGCCGAACCCGCCCTCCAGGGCGAGATCGTCAAGGCCAACGCGGCCGCCCAGGGCGAGTTGGCCGAGGCCGTCGCCGAGCGCACCGGCACCGAAGCGGCCCACGACGTCCATCCGAAGCTGGTGGCCGCCGTCGTCAGCGCGGCCAGTTCGGTGGCCATCGCGCACAGCCTGACGGCCGAGCCGCCGACCGCCGTCGGCCCGGTCCTGGCCGAGGCGTTGGAGCGGCTGGCCGTGGGCCTCCGCGCACCGTAGCCGCCAGCGCTCCCACCGATCGATCCGCACCCCCGGGTGTTCACCCGGCGGTTCCCCCTGCCCTTCTCCAGCCCTACCCATCCCACCAGAGGAGCGCGTACCGATGATCGTCGATGTCGTCATAGCCGGCGGCGGCCCCAACGGGCTGATGCTCGCCTGCGAACTCAGCCTGGCCGGCGTCCGCCCCGTCGTCCTGGAGCGGCTGCCGGAGCCGAGCGAGGAGCCGAAGGCCAACGGCCTGGTCGGACAGGTGGTGCGCCTCGTCGACCACCGTGGGCTGCACGAACGGCTCGGCGGCGGCCCGACGCCACCGGAGCCCAACTCGCGGTACTTCATGTTCGCCGCGCTCGGCCTCGACCTGGGCCTGCTGGCCGACAGCCCGGTGTACACGCTGCCGGTGCCCCAGCGGCGGATCGTCCAGGTCCTCGAGGAACGCGCCGCCGAACTCGGCGTCGAGATCCGGCGCGGACACCGACTCGTCGGACTGACGCAGGACGACGACGCCGTCACCGTCGACGTCACGGCGCCGGACGGCGACTACCGGCTGCGGGCCCGCCACCTCGTCGGCGCCGACGGCGCGCACAGCGCCACCCGCAAGCTCTCCGGGATCGGCTTCCCCGGCGTCAGCTACGACCGGAGGACCAGCCGAACCGCGCACGTCACCGTCCCCGCGGAGTGGGTCGACCCGACGACCGGCGCCCTCGACGTGCCGGGCCACGGCCCCGTCACGCCGTTCCTGCCGCTGCGCACCGAGCGCGGCGCCCTCACCTACGCCCCGTTCCCCGGCCACCCGCCGCTGGTCAGCACCGCCGAATGGGACCAGCCGGCGACCGACGCGCCCATGAGCCTCGACGAACTCCGCGCCTCCGTACGCCGCGTGCTCGGCGCCGACCTGCCGCTCGATCCGCCCGTCGGCGAGGAGCACCCGGTGCTGCGCCGGTTGACCACCGGCCACACCCGGGTCGCCGAACGCTACCGGGACCGCAGGGTGTTCCTGGTCGGCGACGCCGCCCACGTTTACGCCGACGGCGGCGGCCCGGGACTCAACCTCGGCCTCCAGGACGCGGTCAACCTCGGCTGGAAGCTCGCCGCCGAACTGCGCGGCGACGCCCCCGCCGGGCTGCTCGACAGCTACCAGACCGAGCGCCGGCGGGCCGCCGACCGGATGGTCACCAACGCGCAGGCACAGTCCGCGCTGTCCGCGCCGGGCAGCGACGTCACCGCGCTGCGCGAGCTGTTCACCGAACTGCTCGGCCAGCGCGACGTCGTCCAGCACCTCGCCGACCTCGTCGCCGGCGCCGACGTCCGCTACGACATGGGGGTGGCCGAGCCGCACCCGGCGGTCGGCCGGTTCGTGCCCGAGATCGGGCTCGACACCCGGAACGGCGCCGTGCGCCTCGCCGAACTCACCCACAGCGCACGCCCGTTGCTGCTCGACCTGACCGAGCACGGCGCCGTCGGTGCGGCGTTGGCAGAGTGGAAGGATCGGGTGGACGTCGTCACCGCGCGCCCCACGACGCCAGAGCCCGGGATCACCGCCCTGCTGCTGCGCCCCGACTGCTATGTGACCTGGGCGACGGACGCCGGCCACCCGGACCCCGCCGAACTGGCCTCGCTCACCGAGACCGCCCGCCGCTGGTTCGGCGCGCCGTAGCCCGTCAGCGCAGCGCAGCGCGATCGCGTTGGCGGGCGAGCCGACGCCGCCGGTCAGGTCGCAGGATGTCGCCGGGACGCACCCGGCAGCCCTGGGCGGGCACGCCGTTGGAGAAGCCGTGGCCCGAGGCGCTCCTCGACGCCTGGGCCGCTGGCCACCAGCCGATTGCGGGCCGGTGCTTTCGGCACCTCGTCAGGGGTTTCGTCAGGCGGGCCGCAGCCACACCGTGGTGAGCGGCGGGAGGGTCAGGGTGATGCCGTCGTCGTGGTGCTTGATCGGTTCGGGGTTGGTGAGGCCGCTGCCGCCGTAGCGTTCCGCGTCCGTGGTGAGGAGTTCGGCCCAGGCCGGGATGACCGGCGGGGCCGGGATCGGGTACTCCTCGCGGACGACCGGGCAGAAGTTGCTGATGGCCAGCAGCGGCGGGCCGGCGGCCGGGTGGCGGAGGAAGGCCAGCACGTTGTCGTCGGCGCGGTCGGCGGCCAGCCAGGAGAAGCCGGCCGGGGTGTGGTCGAGCTCCCAGAGCGCCGGGGTGGCCCGGTAGTGGTGGTTCAGGTCGCCGACCAGCCGCCTGACGCCCCGGTGGTCCTCGGCGGCCGGCCAGTCGTCCTCCAGCACCCACCACTGCGGCCCCGCGACGTCCGACCACTCGGTGCCCTGGGCGAACTCCTGCCCCATGAACAGCAGTTGCTTGCCCGGATGGGCCCACATGAAGGCCAGGTAGGCGCGGTGAGTGGCGCGACGCTGCCACCAGTCGCCAGGCGGCTTCGCCGCCAGCGGGCGCTTGCCGTGCACCACCTCGTCGTGCGAGACGGGCAGCACGTACCGCTCCGACCAGGCGTAGGAGAGGGAGCGGGTGATCTCGCCGTGGTGGAAGCGGCGGTGCACCGGGTCGCGGGCGAGGTAGCCGAGCGAGTCGTGCATCCAGCCCATGTTCCACTTGAGGTCGAAGCCGAGGCCGCCGGCGGTCACCGGCCGGGTGACGCCCTCCCAGGCGGTCGACTCCTCGGCCATCGTGAGCACCCCTGGACAGCGGGCGCGCAGGGTGGCGTTGAGGTCGCGGAGGAACGACACCGCGTCCTGGTTCTCCCGGCCGCCGTCCGCGTTGGGCGTCCACTCGCCCTCGCCGCGCGAGTAGTCGAGGTAGAGCATCGAGGCGACGGCGTCCACCCGCAGGCCGTCCAGGTGGTACTCCTCGCACCAGTGGACGGCGTTGGAGATCAGGAAGTTGCGCACCTCGGGGCGGCCGTAGTCGAACTCCAGCGTGCCCCAGTCGGGGTGCTCGGCCCGCCGCGGGTCCGGGTGCTCGTAGCAGGGGGTGCCGTCGAACCTGGCCAGCGCCCAGTCGTCCTTGGGGAAGTGCGCCGGCACCCAGTCCACGATGACGCCGATGCCGGCCCGGTGCAGCGCGTCGACCAGGAACTTCAGGTCGTCGGGGGAGCCGAGACGGGCGGTCGGCGCGTAGTAGCCGGTGACCTGGTAGCCCCAGGAGCCGCCGTAGGGGTGCTCGGCGATCGGCATCAGCTCGACGTGGGTGAAGCCCAGGTCCCGCAGATAGGGCGGGAGTTCGGCGGCGAGCTCGCGGTAGCCGAGGCCGGGCCGCCACGAGCCGGCGTGCAACTCGTAGACGGAGAGCGGCCCGGCGTGCGGGGCGCGCTCGGCGCGGCGGGCCAGCCAGGCCGCGTCGCGCCAGCGGTGCTGGGACACGTGCACCACCGAGGCGGTGCCTGGCGACCTCTCGGTGCGGCGGGCCATCGGGTCGGCGCGCAGCGAACGGCCGCCGTCGGCGCCCAGCACGTCGAACTTGTAGCGCGTGCCGGCGCCCACGCCCGGCACGAACGTCTCCCAGACGCCCGAGTCGCCGAGCCGGCCGAGCGGGGTGTCGGCGCCGTCCCAGCCGTTGCGCTCGGCGGCGAGGCCGACCCGGCGGGCGTTCGGCGCCCAGACGGCGAAGTGGGTGCCGCGCACCCCGCGGTGGCGGGTGGGGTGGGCGCCGAGGACGTCCCAGAGCCTGGGGTGGCGGCCCCGGGCGAGGAGCCTGAGGTCCGACGGGGTCAGGGGCACGGCGGAGTCTCCAGGTCAGTCGACGGTGACGGTGGCGGCCGCGAGGCGGCGGATCGCCGTCATCGGGACGTGCAGCCAGTGCGGGCGGTGCCTGGCCTCGTACAGCACCTCGTAGACCGCCTTGTCGGTCTCGTAGGCACGCAGCAGCTCGAGCTGGTCGAGCGGGTCCCGGCCCGAGGTCTCGGCGTAACCCCGGCAGTAGGCGGCCCGGTTGGCGCGCGACCAGGACTCGGCCCAGGAGCCGCCGGTGCCGTGCTGGCAGGCCGCGTAGTCGAACGACCGCAGTATCCCGGCGATGTCGCGCACCGGTGGCCCCGGTCGGCGGCGGTCGGTGAGCGGGCGGGCCGGCTCGCCCTCGAAGTCGATCAGCGACCAGCCCTCGCCCTCCGCGGTGCGCAGCACCTGGCCCAGGTGCAGATCGCCGTGCAGCCGCTGCACCTGGCACTCGCCGCCGCGTGCCGCGTAGTCGGCCAGGGCCCGGTAGGTGCGGCGCAGCCCCGACTGGTAGGGGCGCAGCGCCGGCACGGCGGCGGCCGCCTCGGTCAGCCGCTCGGTCATGCCGGCCGCCGCCTCCTCCAACTCCGGCCGGCCGAGCCGGTCGGTGGGCAGCGCGGCGGCCAGCGCGGTGTGCACCTCGGCGGTGGCCCGGCCCAGGGCGCGGGCGGCGCCTGAGAAGTCGGTGCGCTGGGTGAGCGAGGCGAGCGCCAGCTGCCAGCCGTCGGCCGAGCCGGCCAGGTAGGGGACGAGGACGCCCAGGGTCAGCGGCTCGGCGTCCGGCTCGGGGGCCGCCGCGCCAGGGAAGGACGCCTCGAACCAGGCGGCGGGCGCCGGCACTCGGGCGCAGCCGGCCTCGGCCAGCGCGAGCGGGAGTTCGAGGTCGGGGTTGACGCCGGGGGAGACCCGGCGGAACAGCTTGAGGATGTGCTCCTCGCCGTAGACCACCGAGGAGTTGGACTGCTCGCCGGTGAGCATCCTGGCGGTGAGCCCGGAGGGGATGGCGGTGCCCGGCGCCCGGCCGAAGCTCAGGGTGCCGTGCCGCCCCGGGGCGCGCAGCCGCTCCAGCATCAGGGCGGCGAGCCGGGTGTCGTGCAGCGCCTCGTAGACGGCCCGGCCGCGCAGCGGGCCCTCGGTGGGGCGGCCGACGAGCGCGGGGGAGAGGGCGGGCGGCAGCACCGGGCGGACGCCGAGCAGCAGTTGGTAGCAGTCGTCCGGGGTGCCGTCGCGGGCGGCGCCGTGTCGGGCGCGGACCAGCAGGTGCAGCAGCCCCGGCCCGGGACCCGAGCCGGAGCAGGACAGCAACTCGGTGGCGGCCACCAGCGAGAGCGAGCTGAGCGGGCGGCCCTTGCCGGCGAACCAGCGCTGCCGTGGCAGCCAGCGGGCGAGCGGGCCGGTCAGCGAGCGCAACAGGGCGCTGCCGTGCGGCGCGGAGAGCTGGGGGAGACGGGCGTGCACCGTTCGGGGCGAGGAACTCTCCGGCATGGCGTCCTTTCCCCGGGCGGCAAAATATGTCCCGAAGTGTCCCGGATGGGGGCCGGTGTTGCCCGGCGGTGCGGGACGTGTCGTGAAGGAACGGCCGTTGGGGTGAGGCGAAAGGCGCCCGGATGGCGGTGGGACGCACCGGTACGGGGCCCTGGGCCGCGGCCTGGATGGCTGCGGCCCACGGTCGTTGGTGCGCTCAGGGGACGGCGGTGGGCGTGGGGCCCACCTCGGGAGGCTGCCGGAGCCGGAACCAGTAGAAGCCGTGGCCGGCCAGCGTCAGCAGGTAGGGGAGTTCGCCGACGGGCGGGAAGCGGACGCCGCCGATCAGCTCCACCGGAACACGGCCCGACCAGGTGCGCAGGTCGAGTTCGGTGGGCTGGGAGAAGCGCGAGAAGTTGTGCACGCACATCACCAGGTCGTCCCCGTGCTCGCGGAGGAAGGCGAGCACGGACGGGTTGGACGACGGCAGCTCGCAGTAGGAGCCGAGCCCGAACGCCGGGTTCTGCTTGCGGATCTCGATCATCCGGCGGGTCCAGTGCAGCAGCGAGGCCGGCGAGCTCATCGCCGCCTCGACGTTGGTGACCTGGTAGCCGTAGATCGGGTCCATGATGGTCGGCAGGGAGAGCCGGCCGGGGTCGCAGGAGGAGAAGCCGGCGTTGCGGTCCGGCGTCCACTGCATGGGGGTGCGCACCGCGTCCCGGTCGCCGAGCCAGATGTTGTCGCCCATGCCGATCTCGTCCCCGTAGTAGAGGATCGGCGAGCCCGGCAGCGAGAGCAGCAGCGCGGTGAAGAGCTCGATCTGGTTGCGGTCGTTGTCGAGCAGCGGGGCGAGCCGGCGGCGGATGCCGATGTTGGCCCGCATCCTCGGGTCCTTGGCGTACTCCGAGTACATGTAGTCGCGCTCCTCGTCGGTGACCATCTCCAGGGTCAGCTCGTCGTGGTTGCGCAGGAAGATCCCCCACTGGCAGTGGGACGGGATCTGCGGGGTCTTGGCCAGGATCTCGGAGACCGGGTAGCGGGACTCGCGCCGCACCGCCATGAAGATCCGCGGCATCACGGGGAAGTGGAACGCCATGTGGCACTCGTCGCCCCCCCGGTCGTAGTCGCCGAAGTAGTCGACGACGTCCTCAGGCCACTGGTTGGCCTCGGCCAGCAGCACGGTGTCGGGGTAGTGCTCGTCGATCTCGGCGCGGACCCGCTTCAGCAGGTCGTGGGTGGCAGGAAGGTTTTCGCAGTTGGTGCCCTCCTGCGCGAACAGGTAGGGCACCGCGTCGAGGCGGAAGCCGTCGATGCCGAGGTCGAGCCAGAAGCGGAGGGCGGAGAGGATCTCCTCCTGGACCGCCGGGTTCTCGTAGTTGAGGTCCGGCTGGTGGGAGAAGAAGCGGTGGAAGTAGTACTGCTTGCGGACCGGGTCGAACGCCCAGTTGGACGTCTCGGTGTCGACGAAGATGATCCGGGCGTCCCCGTACTGCTTGTCGTCGTCGGCCCACATGTAGTAGTCGCCGTAGGGCCCGTCCGGGTCGCGGCGGGACTCCTGGAACCACCGGTGCTGGTCGCTCGTGTGGTTCATGACGAAGTCGATGATGACCCGCATGCCGCGCTGGTGCGCGGCGTCCACGAACTCGACGAAGTCGGCCAGGTCGCCGAACTCCGGGAGCACGTCGTTGTAGTCCGCGACGTCGTAGCCGCCGTCGCGCAGCGGCGACTTGAAGAACGGCGGCAGCCAGAGGCAGTCGACGCCGAGCCACTGGAGGTAGTCGAGTCTGGCGGTGATTCCCTTCAGATCACCGACGCCGTCACCGTTGCTGTCCTGGAAGGAGCGGACGAGGACCTCGTAGAAGACCGCTCGCTTGAACCACTCGGGGTCTCGCTCGCGGGCTGGCGTGTCCTCGAACATGTCGAGGACCGGCTCATTGACGCTCATGGTTGGGTGACCCTCCGGTCTGTGAGGACGGTCGCAGGGCCAGAATGTGGGCCGAGGAGGCGTACGCATCCGCACGGCCCGGCTCAAGCCGCACATAGTTGTCCCTGCCCCAGTGGTAGGTCGCTCCGGTGAGCTCGTCGCACACCGGGAAGGGCTCGGCGCCACCCTCTTGCGCGGGCGTGAGGCCGCACCCTTCGAGTTGCGCAAGGTCCAACGAGATCGTCGCTTCGTGGGTGTGGTGGGGATCGAGGTTGACCACGATCAGTACGCAGTCGGCGTGCGGTGTCCGGGTGCGCTTGGAGTAGGCCAGGATGTGCTCGTTGTTGGTCCGGTGGAAGTGCAGGTCGCGTAGGCGACGCAGCGCCGGGTGACGACGGCGCAGGGTGTTGAGTGCGGTGATCAGCGGGGTGAGGGAGCGCCCCTGGGCGTCCGCCTTGTCCCAGTCACGGGGGCGGAGCTGGTATTTCTCGCTGTCCGCGTACTCCTCGCTGTCCGGCCCCGCCGGGGTGGCCTCGCACAGCTCGTAACCGGCATACATGCCCCAGCTCGGGGAGAGCGTGGCGGCGAGCACGGCGCGGGTCTCGAAGGCCGCGCGCCCCCCGCGCTGGAGGTAGGCGTGCAGGATGTCGGGGGTGTTGACGAAGAAGTTGGGGCGCATGTAGGCGCTGGCGGGGCCGCTGAGCTCGGTGAGGTACTCGGTGAGCTCCTGCTTGGTGTTGCGCCAGGTGAAGTAGGTGTAGGACTGCTGGAAGCCGATCTGGGCCAGCGTGTGCATCATCGCCGGCCTGGTGAACGCCTCGGCGAGGAAGATCACGTCCGGGTCGGTGCGGTTGATCTCGGCGATCACCTTCTCCCAGAACACCACCGGCTTGGTGTGCGGGTTGTCGACCCGGAAGATCCGCACCCCGCGCGCCATCCAGAAACGCAGCAGCCGCAGCGTCTCGTCGACCAGCCCCCTGAAGTCCTGGTCGAAGGAGATCGGCACGATGTCCTGGTACTTCTTCGGCGGGTTCTCGGCGTGCGCCACGGTGCCGTCGGCGCGTCTGCGGAACCACTCGGGATGTTCCTTGAGCCAGGGGTGGTCGGGGCTGCACTGGAGGGCCAGGTCCAGGGCCACCTCCAGGCCGGCGCCGGCCGCCGCGGCGACGAAGTGGTCGAAGTCCTCGACGGTGCCCAGGTCCGGGTGGACGGCGTCGTGGCCGCCGGCCGGCGAGCCGATGGCCCAGGGTGAGCCGACGTCGTCCGCGTCGGCCGCCAGGGCGCCGCCCTGGCCCTTCCTGAAGGACGTGCCGACGGGGTGCACCGGCGGCAGGTAGACGACGTCGAAGCCCATCGCGGCGACTGCCGGCAGCCGTTCGGCGGCGGTGCGGAGCGTGCCGGAGATCGGCGGCACCCCCCGGCGCACCACCGCGCCCTCGGAGCGCGGGAACAGCTCGTACCAGGAGCCGAACAGCGCGCGCTCCCGCTCCACCACCAGCGGCATCGGGCGCGAGGTGGTGAGCAGTTCGCGCAGCGGGTGGCGGGTCAGCGGCTCCAGCACCGCCGGGTCCGCGGCGGCGGCCAGCCGCTCGTCGTCCGGGAGGCCGGTGTCGAGCAGCGCGGCGGCGGCGGCCAGCACGGCGTCCCGGCCGGCGTTCCTGGGGATCCCGGCGGCGGCCTGGCGCAGCACCTCCGCGCCCTCGGCGAAGGTGAGTTCGACGTCGGTGCCGGCCGGGACCTTGATCAGCGCCCGCTCCCGCCAGCTGGTCACCGGATCGCCCCACGCCTCCACGGCGTAGGTCCAGCGGCCCTCGCTGTTCGGCGTGACCTCGGCGCCCCAGCGGTCGGTGCCAGGGGCCAGCTCCCGCATCGGAGTCCAGGGCCCGCCGCGGCCGTTGGGGTCGCGGAGCACCACGTTGGCGCCCACCGCGTCCGCCCCCTCCCGGAAGACGGTGGCGGTCACCTGGAACGTCTCGCCGGGCACGGCCTTCGCCGGGCGCCGCCCGCAGTCGATGCGCGGCTGGACGTCGAGGACGGGGATGCGACCGATCATCTGAGAATCACCTGAACCGGCTTGGAGTTTGATGGGCTTCGTCCTTTGTATCGGTTTCGTCCCTGAGTGTCGGTGAGTGGGCGGATTCGCGGGGTGGCGTGTCCACGCGAAGGGGCCCGGACCGAGGTCGGTCCGGGCCCCTTCGCGTGGCGCGCGTGCGCGCGGGCTACCGCGCGTCGTCCACGCCGAAGATCTCCGCCATGTCGTCGAGCACCTGGTTGGCGCCCTGGAGCGACACGGAGGTCATCCAGATCTCGTCCCGGACCTCGTACGCGTGCCCGTTCTGGACGGCGGTAAGGCGCTCCCAGAGGGGATTGGCGAGGAATCTCTCCCGCCGCTCCTCGCCGCCCGAGTAGGAGGTGTAGAACAGCACGTCCGCGTCGGCCTGTTCGATCTGCTCCTCGCTGATCTCGATGTTGAACTCCTCGGGATCCCGCTGGTTCTCAGGCCGCGCCAGGCCCATGTCGGAGAGGATGATCCCGCTGAAGGTCGCGGGCAGGTAGATGCGGGTGGGGCCGTCGAGGAACCGGACGACGGAGACCGTCGGGTCGCCCAACTCCTCGTTGACCGCGGTGCCGATCGCGGTGGCCCTGGCCTCGTAGGCGGCCAGCTGCTCGGCGGCGCTGTCCTCCTCGCCGAGCGCCTCGGCGATCAGGCCGATGTTGTCCTTCCAGGTCGGCCCGGTGGTCGCGACGAAGACGGTGGGCGCGATCGCCGAGAGCTGGTCGTAGAGGTCCTCGTGGCGGATGGTCGCCGAGATGATCAGGTCGGGCTCGAGGGTGGCGATCAGCTCCAGGTTCGGGCTCTCCAGCGGGCCGACCTCCTGGGTCTCGGCGACGGCGTCGCCCAGGTACTCGGGGAAGCCGCCCAGGTCGCGGTAGGAGGAGATGCCGCCGACCAGGTTGCCGTCCAGCGCGACCACGGCCTCGACCAGGCTGTTGTCCAGGGCGACGATCCGCTGGGGCGCGGCGTCCAGGACGGTCTCGCCCTGGTCGTGCGCGATGGTGCGCGGGTACGCGCCGTCGGACGAGCCGCCCGAGGGTGCCGCGTCGTCCGACGAGTCGCCGTCGGAGCCGCCGCCGCAGGCGGTCAGGGCGCCGGCCATCACCAGCGACAGCAGCAGGGTGGCGAATCGGCCGCGCCGGCGGCCGACTCGGTTGGGGATGCGGATCACAGAGCTCTCTCCCGCACTTCTCTCAGGGCCAGCACAGCCTCTCAGGGCCAGCACAGCCTCTTAGGCCGGCACTTCCTAAGGCAAGCCTAACCTTGGCAAAATCCGTGTGAGAATAGCCGTTGATCCCGTTCCGCGCCATATTGGGGGTGGGAGGCGGCCCAGGTTAGGTGTCCCTTACCGTGTGCGGGTGCACCTGAAGCCCGTCCCCGTCCCGGTGGCCGCCGAACCGCCACCCGCCCCGCCCCCGGGACCGCCCCGCGCCCGGCGCGCGCTGGCGCTCACCACCCTGCTCCTCGCGCTGTTCCTCGTCTGCTGCGCCTCGCTGGCCATCGGCGCCAAGTCGGTGCCGCTCTCCGACGTGCTGGCCGCCGTCACCGGGAGCGAGGAGGGCGACGCGGTGGTGGTCCGCGAACTCCGCGTGCCCCGCACCCTGCTCGGGCTGCTCGCCGGCCTCGCGCTGGGCGCCGCGGGCGCCGTCGCCCAGGACGTCACCCGCAACCCGCTCGGCGACCCCGGGCTGATCGGCGTCGGCGCCGGCGCCTCGTTCGCCGTCGCCGCCGGCATCGGGCTGTTCGGCCTCACCCACTCCCACCAGTACATCTGGTTCGCCTTCCTGGGCGGCGCGCTCGCCGGCCTGGTCGCCTACGCCGTCGGCGGCAGCGGCTACGGCGGCGCCACCCCGGCCAAGCTCGCGCTGGCCGGCGCCGCCGTCACCGCGCTGCTCGACGCGTTCACCAACGCCCTGGTGCTGCTCGACATCCGCACCCTGGAGCAGTACCGCAACTGGGCGATCGGCTCGCTCGCCGGCCGGGACGCCGAACTCGTCCCGCAGCTCTCCTGGTTCGTGGTCGCCGGCCTGGCACTCGCCGTCGCGCTCAGCGGCCGGCTCAACGCCCTGGCCCTCGGCGACGACCTGGCCACCACGCTCGGCACCCGGGTCAGGACCACCAGGGCGCTCGGCGCGCTCGCCGTGATCGTGCTGACCGGCGCCGCCGTGGCCGCCTGCGGCCCCGTCACCTTCGTCGGCCTCGTCGTGCCGCACGTCGTCCGCTCCCTCACCGGGCCCGACGCCCGCTGGCTGGTGCCCTGCTCGGCGCTCGGCGGCGCGGTGCTGCTGATCGGCGCCGACGTCGTCGGCCGCGTCGTGGCCCGCCCCGGCGAGGTGGAGGCCGGCGTGGTCACCGCGCTGATCGGCGCACCCTTCCTGGCGCTGCTCGTCAAGCGCGGCAAGCTCCGGGAGCACACCCGATGAGCCGGAACCGCCTGCCCCGAGAGCTCGCCCTCACCCTCGGCCCCGCCGCCGCCCGCGTCAGGACCCGGGCGGTGCTGGCCGTCGCCGCGCTGGCGCTGCTGGCCTTCGCCGGGCTGGTCGCCTCCGTCTCGCTCGGCACCTTCGCCATCCCGGTCGGCGACGTGCTCGGCGCGCTGTTCGGCGGCGGCCCGGCCGACGCCCGGCTGATCGTCCACGACCTGCGGCTGCCGCGGGCGTTGACCGCCGTGCTCGCGGGGCTCGCCTTCGGCCTGGCCGGCGCCGTCTTCCAGGCCGTCACCCGCAACCCGCTGGCCAGCCCCGACCTGATCGGCATCTCGGCCGGCGCGGGCGCCGGCGCCGTCGCCACCATCATGTTCGGCGGCGTCACGGCGGCCGGCGCGGCCACCTTCGGCGCCGTGCCGTTCGGCGCGCTCGCCGGCGCCCTGGTCAGCGCCGTCCTGATCTACCTGCTCGCCTACCGCGGCGGCACCATCACCGGCTACCGGTTCGTGCTCGTCGGCATCGCCGTCAACGGCGCGCTGGCCGCGCTGACCCGCTGGATGCTGGCCCGCGCCGACATCGACCAGGCCGCCCGCGCCATGACCTGGCTCACCGGCAGCCTCAACGGCCGCGGCTACGACCACGTCCGCTGGGTCGGCCTCGCGCTGCTGCTGCTCGTGCCGCTCACCCTGGCCCTGATCCGGCCCTACCAGCTGCTCCAGTTCGACGACGACACCGCCCGCAGCCTCGGCATGCCGCTGACCAGGGCGCGGATCGCGCTGCTCCTGCTGGCCACCTGCCTGGCCGCGCTCGCCACCTCGGCGGCCGGCCCCGTCGCGTTCGTCGCGCTCGGCGCCCCGCACATCGCGCGCCGGCTGGCCGGCACCGCCGGCATCCCGCTGATCACCAGCGGCCTGGTCGGCGCCGCCCTGCTGGTGCTCGCCGACCTGGCAGCGCGATTGGTTCTCGACCCGATCGAACTGCCGGTCGGCATCGTTACCGGCGCCGTGGGCGCTCCTTACCTCCTGTTGCTTCTCGCCCGAACCAATCGGGTCGGAAGGGGAGGCTGACGTGACTCCGCCCCCCTGCCCGAAGGAGGAGAGCTTTCCACCCGGAGGTGGTGGTCCAGCCCGAACCAGCCCCTTGCGGGGCGTGAGCGAAGTATCACGGTCCGGTGAAGCAACTCCCCCACCGGCCGCACCCGGTGGCGCCCCCGCTAGGAGACCGATGGGATCCCGACCAGACACCCACGCGACGAAGCCGCAGACCGAACTGCCGGCCGGCAGCTCCGGGTCGCCGCCGCTCGGCGCCGCGCTCACCGGAAGCGGGCTGCGGCTCGGCTACGGCCCCCGGGTGGTGGCCGAGGCGCTCGACCTGGCGCTCGCCGGAGGCCGGGTGACCGCGCTTGTCGGGCCCAACGCCTGCGGGAAGTCGACCGCGTTGCGCGCGCTGGCCCGGCTGCTGAAGCCGACCGCCGGCGTCGTGCACCTGGACGGCGCCGACATCCAGGAGCTGCCCGCCCGCGCCCTCGCCCAGCGGCTCGCGCTGCTGCCGCAGACGCCGACCGCGCCCGACGGGATAACCGTGCGTGACCTGGTGGCCAGGGGCCGCACGCCGCACCAGCGCTGGTGGCGGCAGTGGTCGCGGGAGGACGAGCTGGTGGTGGACGCGGCGCTGGCCGCCACCGGCTCTGCCGAACTCGCCGAGCGGTCCATCGACGAACTCTCCGGCGGCCAGCGGCAGCGCGTCTGGATCGCCATGGCGCTGGCCCAGGACACCGACGTACTGCTGCTCGACGAGCCGACCACCTACCTCGACCTGGCCCACCAGGTCGACGTGCTCGAACTCGTCGTCGGCCGCAACCGCGACCGGGGCACCACCGTGGTGATGGTGCTGCACGAGCTCAACCTGGCCTGCCGCTACGCCGACCACCTGGTCGCGATGCGGGACGGCACCGTGGTGGCGGCCGGCCCGCCGGGCGAGGTGGTCACCCCCGAACTGGTCGAGGACGTCTTCGGGCTGCGCGCCACGGTGATCGAGTGCCCGGTCGCGGGGACCCCCCTGGTGATCCCCGAGGGGGGCCGCCGCGACGCCGGGGCTACCGGTAGGTGAGATCGGACGCGGAGTAGCGGCAGTTGGTGCCGTCCGGGTCGCTGCCCGACTCGTCGGGCTCGTCGCCCTCGTCGTTGCCGACGTACTTCTGGCAGGGCACGACGTCCCGGCCGGAGTCGCCGACGAGGGTGATGTTCCGCAGCGTGGCGGTGTCCCCGTAGTTCTCGTTGATGCCGACCAGCCGGTCGGCGGGCACCGTCACCTCGACGCCGTCCAGCACGATGTCACGCTGGTACTGCGTCGAGCAGTTGCCGCACGAGCGGACGAGGGTGGCGAAGTCCTCGGCCACGAAGTTCCGCACCGTCAGCTCGCCGCCGCCGTTGTGCTGGAACACCTTGTCGTCGCCGTCGACGGCCGCGCCGCCGACCACGGTGAACCGCGCGCCGTCGCCGCCGCGGAAGGTGGCGGCGTCCTCGCCGATGTCCTCCCACCAGACGTTGGTGAGCGTGCAACTGCCGTAGCAGTGCACGCCGTCCACGCCCGGCGAGCCGATGATCACGTTGGCCAGCGAGCCGCCCTCCTCGACGCGGAAGACGGGCAGCTGGTCCTCGTCCTGGTCGCCGGCGCCCAACTCGGGCCCCGGCACGTAGCGGACGTTCCCGCCGTCGAACGGCTCGTCCACCAGGATCGTCTCGTGCACCACCACCTCGTCGGTGGGGGTGGGGAAGTCGGCGGCGACGGGGGCGACGGGGGCGGGCGCCGCGGCCGCGGCGCCGGCCGGGTCGGCCATCGTCGTCAGACCGCCGACCGCGAAGGCCGCGGCCAGGCCGGCGGCCAGCAGGGGGGAGCGCAGGGATCGCACCATGACTCTCCAGAGTTCCGTGGGGGGAATTGTCACCGGGGTGTTGCCGCCGGATGGTCACGAGGTTGCCGGGGCGGGAGAAAAGGCCGCGAAGACGCGAACCGAAGGTGAAAGAAAGGTACTTGTCACCTTTTGGTTGCCAAGATCTCAGCTCGGTATCGCTGATCTACGCGCGGTTCTCAGGTATGTACTAGCGCAGTAATGTGCCCTCCACCGGAACGGCTTACCACCGCCAACACCTCGAGGTGGACGATGCGCACAGCAAGACCCAAGGCCGCCGCCAGGGCGTTCGCGGCCGTGATCGCGATCGGCCTGATAGCGGCCGGTTGCGCCAGCGACCGCGATGACGAGGAAGGGTCGGGAGACGGCTCGGGCACCTTCGTCTTCGGCGCCGCGGGCGATCCCGCGGCCCTCGACCCCTCGTTGGGCAGCGATGGCGAGACCTTCCGGGTCACCCGCCAGGTCTTCGAGACCCTGATCGAGCACGAGCCGGGCGGCACCGAGATGGTTCCCGGCCTCGCCGAGGAGTGGTCGAGCAACGAGGCGGGCACCGAGTGGACGTTCAACCTGCGGGACGGGGTGACGTTCCACGACGGCGACGAGCTGACCGGTGAGGTCGTCTGCCAGAACTTCGACCGCTGGTACAACTGGACCGGCACCTATCAGAACACCACCCTGTCGTATTACTGGAATGTGGTGTTCGGTGGGTTCGCCGAGAACGAGAGCGACGAACTCCCGCCGTCCAACTACGCAGGGTGCACCGCCCCCGACGAGCTGACCGCCGTCATCGAGGTCAACGAGCCGTCGGCGAACTACCCGGGCGGGTTCTCGCTCCAGTCGTTCGCCATCCAGTCGCCGACCGCCATCGAGGCGATGGCCGCGGACCCGCCAAGCGGCGAGGGCGAGAACATCACCTTCCCGAACTACAGCCAGGAAGCCGGCATCGTCTCCGGCACCGGCCCGTTCCGGATCTCCGAGTGGAACAAGAGCAACGGCGAGATCACCCTGGAGCGGTTCGACGACTACTGGGGTGACACCGCGGGCGTCGAGGAACTCGTCTTCCGGACCATCCCCGAGGAGGACGCCAGGCGCCAGGCCCTCCAGGCCGGCGACATCGACGGCTACGACCTCGTCGCCCCCGCCGACGTCGAGACGCTGGAGGCAGACGGCTTCCAGGTCCCGGTCCGCGGTGTCTTCAACCTCCTCTACCTCGGCATCACCCAGGAGAACAACCCGGCCCTGGAACAGCTCGAGGTGCGGCAGGCCATCGCCCACGCCATGGACCGAGAGAACATCGTGAACACCCAGCTGCCCGAAGGCGGCGTGGTGGCCACCCAGTTCGTGCCCGACACCATCGACGGCTACTCGGACAACGTCACGACCTACGAGCACGACCCGGAGCTGGCCCAGCAGTTGCTGGCCGACGCCGGCGCCGAGGACCTGACGATCGACTTCTGCTACCCGACCGAGGTCACCCGCCCGTACATGCCGGCCCCCGCCGACATCTACGAACTGCTGCGGGCCGACCTGGAGGCCGTGGGCATCACCGTCAACCCGGTGGCGCTCAAGTGGAACCCGGACTACACCGAGACCACCCGCGACGGCGGTTGCGGCGTCTACCTGCTCGGCTGGACCGGCGACTTCAACGACGCCTACAACTTCCTCGGGACCTGGTTCGCCGACTACTCGCGGGAGTGGGGCTTCGAGAACCAGGAACTGTTCGACCTGATGTCCGAGGCGTCCACCGAGCCCGACGTGGCCACCCGCGTCGGCCTCTACGAGGGCCTCAACGACTACATCATGGACTACCTGCCCGGCGTGCCGATCTCCAGCTCGCCCCCGTCCATAGCCTTCTCTCCCGACGTGAACCCGCCCACCGTCTCCCCGCTGACGCAGGAGAACTTCGCGGAGGTCACGTTCAAGTAGGCAGTGGGGACCCGGGCCGCGGCCCGGGTCCCCGAGGACCAGTCCGCCCGGCCGCGGCACCCCGCGGCCGGGCGGCTCCCATGTGAGGGAAGGGGGAGCCCTTCGGTGCTCCGTCTCATCGTCCGCAGGCTCCTCCAGCTGGTACCCACGCTGCTCGGCCTGTCGGTTCTGCTCTTTCTCTGGCTGCACCGGCTGCCGGGCGGGCCGGCCTCCGCGCTCCTCGGCGAGCGCGCCACCGAGGCCGACCGGCGGCAGATCGAGGAGGCCCTCGGCCTCAACGACCCCGTCTGGGTGCAGTACGGCCGCTGGATGGAACGCCTCATCCAACTCGACCTCGGCTCCTCGGTGCGCACCGGCCGGCCCGTCTGGGAGGAGTTCACCCAGCGCTTCCCGGCCACCGTCGAACTCGCCCTGGGCGCCATGCTGATCGCCGTCGTCGTCGGGATACCGCTCGGCTACTTCGCCGCCCGCAGGCGCGGCACCTGGCTCGACGTCAGCGCCGTCTCCGGATCGCTGATCGGCATCTGCATCCCCGTCTTCTTCCTCGGCTTCATCCTGCGCGCCGTCTTCGCCGTCAACCTCGGCTGGCTGCCCAGCTTCGGCCGCCAGTCCACCGGCATCGACGCCACCGAGGTCACCGGCTTCTACGTGCTCGACGGCCTGCTGACCGGCGAGTTCGACGCCTCCTGGGACGCGATCGAACACCTGGCGCTCCCGGCGCTCGCGCTCTCCTCCATCCCGCTCGCCGTCATCGTCCGCATCACCCGGGCCAGCGTGCTCGAGGTGCTCGGCGAGGACTACGTCCGCACCGCCGAGTCCAAGGGCATCGCGCGCCGCGTGGTGCGCGGCCGGCACGTGCTGCGGAACGCGCTGCTGCCCGTCGTCACCACGGTCGGCCTGCTCACCGGCTCGCTGTTGTCCGGCGCCGTGCTCACCGAGTCGGTCTTCGCGTTCGGCGGCATCGGCTCCTTCATCAGAGAGGCCATCGACGCCCGCGACTACCCCGTGCTGATGGGCTTCATCCTCTTCATCGCGCTGCTGTACGTGGCCATCAACCTGCTTGTCGACCTGGCCTACAGCCTGATCGACCCGAGAGTGCGGGTGAACTGATGAGCACCACGACCCCCAACCCGTCCCCCAACCCGTCCAAGTCTGCCAAGATCGACCGGCTCGCCGAACTCACGGCCCGCAACGAGACCGCCAGCGGCGCCAGCCTCTGGGTGGAGGCGTTCCGCCGGCTGCGGCGCAGCAAGATGGCGCTGATCGGCGCCGCCATCATGGCCGTGTTCGTCGTGCTGGCGATCGTCGGCCCCTGGATCGCCCCCTACAGCCCCACGGCCCAGACCTGGCGGGACGAGGTCTTCGTCAACCGCGGCGAGTTCGTCGGGCCGCGCGGCGACAACTGGCTCGGCCTCGACCACCTCGGCCGCGACCTGTTCTCCCGCCTGCTGGTCGGCACCCGGCAGACCCTGCTGGTCGGCGTCGTCTCCACGCTGCTCGCCTTCGTCGTCGGCGCCGTCATCGGCGGCGTCTCGGGCGCGGCGCTCGCCTTCGGCGGCCGGGTCGGGCGGCGGATCGACACCGTGCTCATGCGGCTGATCGACATGATGCTCGCGCTGCCCTCGCTGCTGCTCGCCGTCTCGATCGCCGCCGTCCTCGGGCAGTCGTTGACCACGGTGATGATCGCCGTCGGCGTGGCACAGATCCCGATCTTCGCCCGCCTGTTGCGCGGCTCCATGCTCGCCCAGGCCGGCGCCGACTACGTGCTGGCCGCCAGGTCGCTCGGCGTGCGCCGGCGGCGGATCGTGCTGGCGCACGTGCTGCCCAACTCGCTCGGCCCGCTGATCGTCCAGTCGACGCTGGCCCTGGCCACCGCCATCATCGAGGCCGCCGCCCTCTCCTACCTGGGCCTCGGCAACCCCGACGCCTCCCAGCCGGAGTGGGGCGTGATGCTCGCCCAGGCACAGCGGTTCTTCGACCAGGAACCGATGATGGCCGTCTATCCCGCGCTGGGCATCATCATCACCGCCCTCGGCTTCACCCTGCTCGGCGAGGCCATGCGCGAGGCACTCGACCCCAGACTGCGGAGCTGATGCGTCATGTCCCTGCTTGACGTGGACGAACTGACGGTGACCTTCGCCGGCCGCGACGGATCCGACACCCGAGCCGTGGCCGGGGTGTCCTTCGCCGTCGACCAGGGCGAGGTGGTCGGCCTGGTCGGCGAGTCGGGATGCGGGAAGAGCGTCACCTCGCTCGCCCTGATGGGCCTGCTGCCCAGCCGCGGCGTCACCGTCGGCGGCCGGGCCGTCTTCGACGGCACCGACCTGCTGTCGCTGCGGCCCTCGGCCCTGCGCGACCTGCGCGGCAGCCAGCTGGCGATGATCTTCCAGGACCCGCTCTCCTCGCTCAACCCGGTGGTGCCGATCGGCGTCCAGGTCACCGAGATCCTCACCAGGCACCGCGGGCTGCGGGGCGCCGCCGCACGCAAGGAGGCCGCCACCCTCCTCGACCGGGTCGGCATCCCCGACCCGACGCGGCGGCTCAAGGAGTACCCGCACCAGCTCTCCGGCGGCATGCGGCAACGCGCGCTGATCGCCATGGCGGTGGCCTGCGCCCCCCGGCTGCTGATCGCGGACGAGCCGACCACCGCGCTCGACGTCACCATCCAGGCGCAGATCCTGGAGCTGCTGAAGGAACTGGTCGACCAGCAGGGCACCGCGCTGCTGATGATCACCCACGACCTCGGCGTGGTCGCCGGCCTGTGCGACCGGGTCAACGTGCTCTACGCCGGCAAGGTGGTGGAGGCCGCGGATCGCCGGCCGCTGTTCGCCGACCCCGCCCACCCGTACGCGCACGGGCTGCTCGGCTCCATCCCGCGCCTCGACGCGCCGCGCGGCGACCCGCTCAACCCGATCCGCGGCTCCATCAACGACCGGATCGACTGGGCGGACGGCTGCGCCTTCGCGCCGCGCTGCGACTTCTACACGCTCGACTGCCTCCAGGGCACCCCCGAGCTGACGGGGCGCGCCGGGCCGGCCGGCGCGGACGACGAGGCGGACGCCGGACACCGGGTGCGTTGCGTCAACCCGGTGACCACCACGAGTGAGGCGACGGAGGCGGCGGTATGAGCCTGCTCGAACTGGACGACGTCAAGGTGCACTTCCCCGTGAAGCGGGGCGTGCTCTTCGACCGCACGGTCGGCCACGTCTACGCCGTCGACGGCGTCTCGCTGACCGTCGAGGCCGGCCAGACCTACGGCCTGGTCGGCGAGTCGGGCTGCGGCAAGACGACGTTGGGCCGCGCCGTGCTGCGGCTCACCGACATCACCTCGGGCCGCGTCGTCTTCGACGGCACCGACCTGGCCGCGCTGCCCGACGAGGAGATGCGGCGCACCAGGCACCGGCTCCAGATGGTCTTCCAGGACCCGCTCGGCAGCCTCAACCCCCGGCAGAACATCGAGTCGATCCTCGCCGAGGGCATGGCCGCGCACGGCATCGGCGCCAACCGCGAGGAACGCCGGGAACGGATCGTCGAGATCCTGCGCCGGGTCGGGCTGCCCGCCGGCGCGCTCTCCCGCTACCCGCACGAGTTCTCCGGCGGCCAGCGGCAGCGGATCGGCATCGCCAGGGCCCTCGTCCTGGAACCCGACCTGATCATCTGCGACGAACCGGTCTCGGCGCTCGACGTCTCCATCCAGGCGCAGGTGCTCAACCTGCTGGAGGAACTCCAGGACGCGCTCGGCCTGACCTACCTGGTCATCGCCCACGACCTGGCCGTCGTCCGGCACATCTCCGACCGGATCGGCGTGATGTACCTGGGGTCGCTGGTCGAGGAGGCGCCGAGCGACGCGCTCTACGCCGAACCCCGCCACCCCTACACCCGGGCCCTGATGTCCGCCGTGCCGGTGCCCGACCCGGACGTCGAGGACAACCGGGAGCGGATCCTGCTCCGCGGCGACCTGCCGTCCCCGGCCAACCCGCCGGCCGGCTGCCGCTTCCACACCCGCTGCCCCTGGCGGCAGCCGGAGCGCTGCGACACCGAACGCCCCGCGCTCACCGACCTCGGCGACGGGCACCGGGTGGCCTGCCACTACGCGGCCGAGATCGCCGACGGCACCATCCAGCCCACCAGGGACCTGGCGCCCCCGGTGCTGCGCGAGGTGCCGGGCGTCCCGGCCCAGGGCGGCGGGGGAGAGGAACCCGTGCCCGCCACCTCCTGACCGGCCGTCGGCCCCCGGCGTGGTCCCCGGGGGTGGTTTACGGGCGCGATTCCGGCCCACCCGGCCGGAATCCCCCGTAACCACCCCCTTTGTCCCGCTACGGTCGTGCGCTGTGAAGGCCATCCGTCGTTTCTCCGTGCGTCCCGTCCTTCCCGAAACCCTCCGATCCCTGCACGAACTCGCGTTCAACCTCCGCTGGTCCTGGCACCCCGAGACCCGCGAACTCCTGCGCTCCGTCGACCCCGCCGGCTGGCAGGCCGCCCGCGAGGACCCGGTCCGCATGCTCGGCGCAGTCGACGCCGACCGGCTCGCCGAGCTCGCCACCGACCGCGGCTTCCTCCGCCGCCTCGGCCTCGCCGCCGGCGACCTCAGCGACTACCTCACCGAACCTCGCTGGTACCAGGCAGCCGATGCCCAGGGCGGCGGCGAACTCCCCAGAGCCATCGCCTACTTCTCCCCCGAGTTCGGCATCACCGCGGCCCTGCCCCAGTACTCGGGCGGCCTCGGCATCCTCGCCGGCGACCACCTCAAGGCCGCCAGCGACCTCGGCGCCCCCCTCATCGGCGTCGGCCTCCTCTACCGGCACGGCTACTTCCGCCAGAGCCTCTCGCCCGACGGCTGGCAGCAGGAGCACTACCCCGTCATCGACCCGCACGAGCTGCCCCTCACCCCGCTCACCGAACCCGACGGCACCCCCGCCCTCGTCCGGCTCGCCCTCCCCGGCGGCCGCACCCTCACCGCCCGGATCTGGCGGGTCCTCGTCGGCCGCGTCCCGCTACTGCTCCTCGACTCCGCCCTCGCCGAGAACGGCCCGGCGGAACGCGACGTCACCGACCGGCTCTACGGCGGCGGCAGCGAACACCGGCTGCTCCAGGAGATGCTGCTCGGCATCGGCGGCGTCCGCGCCGTCCGCGCCTTCTGCCGGCTCACCGGCCACGCCGAGCCCGAGGTCTTCCACATGAACGAGGGCCACGCCGGCTTCCTCGGCCCCGAGCGGATCCGCGAACTCGGCGACTACGACGTCGACTTCGACGCCGCCCTGCACGCGGTCAGGGCCGGCACCGTCTTCACCACCCACACCCCGGTACCGGCCGGCATCGACCGCTTCCCCGAGGAACTCGTCGCCCGCCACCTCGGCGAGGGCGCCGAACTCGCCACCGTGGACCAGCAGGCACTCCTCGGCCTCGGCCGCGAACCGGCCGCCATCGCCGGCACCGACGTCGCCGGCACCGACACCGCTGGAGGGGACCAGGCGGCCCCGCCCCAGTTCAACATGGCCGTGCTCGGCCTGCGCACCGCGCAGCGCGCCAACGGCGTCTCCCGACTGCACGGCAGCGTCAGCCGCGGCATGTTCTCCGGCCTCTGGCCCGGCTTCGACCCCGAGGAGGTGCCGATCGGCTCCGTCACCAACGGGGTACACGCGCCCACCTGGACCGCCGACGCCATGCAACGCGCCCAGCACACCAAGCTCGGCGACGCCGAACTGTGGGAACTCCGCCGCACCCTGCGCGAACAACTCGTCCAGGAGGTCAGGGCCCGGGTCCGCGCCGCCTGGCGGCAACGCGGCGCCGGCCAGGCCGAACTCGGCTGGGTCGACGGCGTCCTCGACCCCGACGTGCTCACCCTCGGCTTCGCCCGCCGCGTCCCCGCCTACAAGCGGCTGACCCTGATGCTGCACGACCGTGACCGGCTCCGCGCGCTCCTCCTGCACCCGGAACGCCCCGTCCAGATCGTGGTCGCCGGCAAGGCACACCCCGCCGACGACGGCGGCAAGCGGCTCATCCAGGAACTCGTGCGGTTCGCCGACGACCCCGAGGTGCGGCACCGGATCGTCTTCCTCCCCGACTACGGCATGGCCATGGCCCGCTCGCTCTACGCCGGCTGCGACGTCTGGCTCAACAACCCGCTGCGCCCGCTGGAGGCGTGCGGCACCTCAGGCATGAAGTCCGCCCTCAACGGCGGCCTCAACCTCTCGGTCAGGGACGGCTGGTGGGACGAGTGGTTCGACCCCGACTTCGGCTGGGAGATCCCCACGGCCGACGGCCTCGCCGCCTCCGAACCCGAGCGACGCGACGCGTTGGAGGCCGCCGCGCTCTACCGGCTGCTCGCCGAACAGGTCACGCCCTGCTTCTACGACCGCGGCGTGGGCGGAGTGGGCGGTGGCGGCGTGCCGAGCCGCTGGATCGAGATGGTCCGCGCCACCCTCGACCGGCTCGGGCCGCTGGTGCCGGCCGAGCGGATGCTCCGCGAGTACATCGCCGACTACTACGCCCCGGCGGCCCACTCCCACCGGGCCCTCACCGCCGACGCGGCCGGCGAACTCGCCGGCTTCGCGGACCGCGTCCGACGCGAATGGCCCCGCGTCACGGTCGACCACGTCGAACCCGGCGCCGAGGCGCCGACCCTCGGCGGCACGGTGTCCCTGCGGGTGCGGGTCGCGCTCGGCGACCTCGAACCCTCCGAGGTCGAGGTCCAGGCCGTCACCGGCCGGGTGAACGGCGACGACACGCTGGCCGACCCCGTCTACGTCTCACTGAAACCGGAGGGCGGCCCCGACCTGTCGGGCCGCTGGACCTACACCGGCGAGCTCCCCCTGCACCGGACGGGACCCTTCGGCTACACGGTGCGGGTGCTCCCGGCACATCCGCTCCTGGCGTCGCGGCCCGAGCTGGGGCTGACGAGGCTCCCGGACGGGGAGACCCCGGAACTGCTGCCGGCGGCCGGCTGACCGGGGGTTTTCCCCCACCCACCCGCCCTTTCCTGCGCTGCCGCGTCGCGGGCGCGCTGCGCGCGGGGTGGTGCGCGCTGCGCGCGGGCGGTGGCCCGCGGGGGCCCAACGCGGCGGCTTCGCCGCCGTTGGGCCCCTGCGGCCGTGTCGGCCTGCGGCCGTGTCGGCCTGCGGCCGTGTCGGCCTGCGGCCGTGTCGGCCTGCGGCCGTGTCGGCCTGCGGCCGTGCCGCGCCCACCCTCCCCCAGCCATGGGGGTCCCCCCGGACGGAGTCTGGGGGGAGGCTGGGAGGTGCCCCCACGAGCCCCCGGCGGGTGGCTTGCGCGGCAGCGGGCCGCCGGCCCGGCGGCGTAGCCGCCGTGGGCCGGGCCCGCGCCCCTGGCGGGGCGCAACCGTCCTGGGCCGGCCCCTGGCGGGGCGGAGCCCCGCCGGGCCGGGCGGCGCAGCCGCCCCCACCGCGCGGAGCGCGGAAAGGGGCGGGTGGGTGGGGGAAACCCCCAGGGAGCGCGGGGCACCTACCTCCGGCCCGGAGGGCCCGGCGGCGCAGCCGCCACGGCCCCCGGCCATGGCCCCCACCGCGCGGAGCGCGGGGCACCCGCCCCCCACCGCCGGAGCGCGGCAGCGGAAGGGTGGGTGGGTGGAGGGAACACGGCCCGTCGGGGAGCGCGCCGCGCCTAGGCCAGGCTGTCGCGCCACGCCCGATGCAACGCCGAGAAGCGGCCGTCGCCCGCGATGAGTTCCGCCGGAGGGCCGTCCTCCACCACCCGGCCCGCGTCCATCACCAGCACCCGGTCGGCGATTTCCACCGTGGAGAGCCGGTGCGCGATCACCAGGGCCGTGCGGCCCTGGAGGACCGTCACCATCGCGTCCTGGACCGCCTTCTCGCCTGGGATGTCGAGCGAGGACGTCGCCTCGTCGAGGATCACCACCGACGGGTCGGCGAGCACCACCCGCGCGAAGGCCACCAGTTGCCGCTGGCCGGCGGAGATCCGGCCGCCCCGCTTGCGGACGTCCGTGTCGTAGCCCTCCGGCAGGGAGCTGATGAAGTCGTGCGCGCCGATCGCCTTCGCGGCCCGCTCGATCTCGTCCCGCGTGGCGTCCGGCTTGCCGATCGCGATGTTCTCGGCGACGGTGCCGGAGAACAGGAACGCCTCCTGGGTCACCATCACCACCCCGCGCCGCAGCTCCGGCATGGCCAGCTGCCGCAGGTCGGTGCCGTCGAGCAGCACCCGGCCCTCGGTCGGGTCGTAGAACCGGGCGAGCAGCTTGGCCAGCGTCGACTTGCCGGCGCCGGTGGCGCCCACCAGGGCGGTGGTCTGGCCGGCCGGCAGGGTCAGGTGGAAGTGCGGCAGCACCTCGCCGCCCGTGCGGTAGGCGAACCTGACGTCGTCGAAGACCACCTCGCGGCCCGGCCGACCGGCCGCCCGCGCGGGCAGTTCGGTCGGCTGTGCCGGCTCCGGCACGTCGGGCCGCTGGGACAGCAGCCCCGCGACCTTCTCCAGCGAGGCCACCGCGGACTGGTAGTTGTTGAGGATCATCGCGAAGCGGTCGAGCGGGTCGTAGAGCCGCCGGATGTAGAGCGCGCCGGCGGCCAGCGCGCCCAGCTCCAGGTCGCCCGAGGCCACCCGCTGCGCGCCCCAGAGCACGAGCCCCGCCACGGCGACCGCCGCGATGAGCCGGGAGAGCACCACGAAGCGGGCCATCTCCAGGATGGTGTCGCCGTTGACCCGCTCGTGCGCCCGGTTGAGCTTCTCGAACGACTCGTCGTTGGCCCGCTCGCGGCGGAACGCCTTGACCGGCCGGATGCCGTTGAGCGTCTCGGAGAACTTGACGATCACCGCCGCGATCGCCGTCGAGCGGCGCAGGAACCGCTCGGCCGAGCGCCGCCGGAAGCTGCGCACCAGCAGGTAGACGGGGACGAAGGAGAGCAGTGCCGCGGCGCCGAGGCCGAGGTCCAGGTAGAGCAGCAGGGCGCCGATGTAGACGACGGACACCAGGATGTTCAGCATCTCCTGGAGGCCCTCGTTCAACAGCTCGCGCAGCGACTGCACGTCGCTGGTGGAGCGGGAGATGAGCCGGCCCGAGGTGTAGCGGTCGTGGAAGTCGAGGCTGAGTGCCTGGGCGTGCCGGTAGATGCGGAGGCGCAGCTCGAGCAGCACGTTCTGGTTGATCCGCGCCGAGATCCTGATGAACGTGGCCTGCAGCACGCCGGCGCTCAGCGCGCAGACCAGGTAGGCCACGGCGACGGCGATCAGCGGGCCGTTGTCGTCGTCGCGGACCGCCGGGACGCCGCTGTCGATCGCGTAGGCGACCAGCAGTGGCACGGCCTGCACCGCCGCCTGCTGGGTGAGCAGCAGCACGGCGGCGACGGCGACCCGGTTCCGGTAGGGGCGCAGCAGTGAGCCGAGCAGCTGGCGGGACGCGCCCTTGGGGGAGGGGAGGGTGTCCTGGGCCAGTGGGTCGGTCTCGACGGCGGGGCGTTCCTCCCGCCTCTCGTCCTGGGTGTCGTCCTGGGTGTCGACGGTGGTGGTCATCGCGCGGCGACCTCGCTGTAGGCGTTGTGCTCCTCGGTGTGCTCACCGGTCATCAGGTGCCGGTACTCGGCGTTGCCGTGCAGCAGTTCGGTGTGGGTGCCGACGGCGACGATCCGGCCGCCGGAGAGCAGCGCGACCCGGTCGGCCAGCTGGACGGTGGACGGCCGGTGGGCGACCACCAGCGCGGTGGTGGTGGCCAGGACCTCGCGCAGTGCGGCCTCGACGCGGGCCTCGGTGTGCACGTCGAGGGCGGAGAGCGGGTCGTCGAGGACCAGGAACGCCGGCTGGCCGATCACGGCGCGGGCCAGCGCGAGCCGCTGGCGCTGGCCGCCGGAGAGGCTGAGGCCCTGCTCGCCGACCTCCGTCTCGCTGCCGGCGGGCAGGGCGCCGACGAAGCCGTCCGCCTGGCTGACGGCCAGCGCGCGATCCAGGTCCTCGCGGCCCGATTCGGGGGCGCCCATCAGCACGTTCTCCCTGACCGAGGCCGAGAACAGCGTCGGCTCCTCGAAGGCGACGGCGACCCGGCGGCGCACCTCGTCCCTGGGGAGGCCGGCGATGTCGACGCCGTCGAGGGTGACGCGGCCCTCGGTGACCTCGTACAGCCGGGGCACCAGCGCGATCAGCGTGGTCTTGCCGCTGCCGGTGCCGCCGACCAGGGCCAGCGTCTCGCCCGGGCGGATGTGCAGGTCGACGCCGTCGAGCACGGGCGTGCTGTCGGGGGCCGCGTCGGGGTAGCGGAAGACGACGTTCTCGAACCGGAGCCCGTCCCGGACCGTGGTGTCGGCCTTCGCGGCGGGGGCGGCCGCGCCTGGCTCGGCGGGGACCTCGACGTCCATCACCTCGAAGAAGCGGTCGGTGGCGGTGGCCGCCTCGTTGCACAGCGCCAGCAGGAAGCCGATGGACTCCACGGGCCAGCGCAGCGTCATCGCGGTGGTCATGAACGCCACCAGGGTGCCGGCGGTGAGCGCGCCGTCCGCGACCTGGCCGACGCCGATCACCAGGGCGATGCCGAGGAACAGCTCAGGGAGGCTGAGGATGACCAGCCAGATGGCGGCGAGCAGCCGTGCCTTGTGCAGCTCGGTGTCCATCAGCCGGCGGGTCAGCGCGTCGAACGCGCGGGCCTGGCTGCGGTGCCGGCCGAAGCCCTTGATGATGCGGATGCCGAGGATGGACTCCTCGACGACCGTGGTCAGATCGCCCATCTGGTCCTGGGCGCGGCGGGCCACCACGGAGAACCGCTGCTCGAAGATCCAGCAGACGAAGATCAGCGGCACGACGGGGACGATCAGCACCAGGCCGAGCAGCCAGTCCTGCGCGAGCAGCACGCCGAAGCCGATCAGGATGGTCGCGCTGTTGACGATGAGGAAGGTGAGGCCGAAGGCGAGGAACATCCGGAGCAGCTGGAGGTCCCCGGTGCCGCGCGAGAGCAGCTGGCCGGTGGGCCAGCGGTCGTGGAACTGGACAGGGAGCCGCTGCACGTGCCGGTAGAGGGCGGACCGCATGTCCGCCTCGACGCGGGTGAGCGGCCGGGCCACCAGCCAGCGGCGCAGCCCGAACAGCGCCGCCTCGGTGACGCCGACCACCAGCAGCACGAGACCGCCGAGCCACACACCCGCGGTGTCGCCTTCGGTGACCGGACCGTCCACGATCCACTTCAGCACCAGGGGCATCACCAGGCCCATGCTGGCGGCCACGACGGCCACGCCGGCGGCGGTGAAGACCCGCCCTCTGACCGGGCGCACATACGGCCAGAGCCGAAGCAGCGAGCGGACGACGGAACGTTTTCGGGAGGCGGCGGCGGGGGCGGCGGGGGCTTCGGCTGAGGCAGACATCACTACCGAGACTACGGTTCGGCACTGACACTTCCCACGGGTTTTCGCCCTAGTCCGGAGGGCTGAGACGGCCGAGAAGGCTCACTGCGGGCGCACTGTCGGTGCCGCTGCTTAGGGTGTGCGGCATGAGTCAGCTGACACGGATGCGGGACCTTCGGGAGCTCCAGGCGGCGCTGCGGACGGCGTCCGACATCGCGTTCGACCAGGAGCCGCCGGCCGGCGAACAGGCCGACGTCCTGGTGGACGCGCTGCGGCGGGCGCTGACGGCGGCGCAGTCGCTGGGCGAGGGCCCCGGCGACACGGGCTGCCGGGAGCATCCGCGGGGGGCGGTGGATCCGCTCTACGGCGACAAGGACGACCCACTGCCGGCGGGTTGGGGCCGCTGCCTGCTGTGCAACGACCGCCGCCGCCGCGCGACGCGCGCGGCACGGCGCGGGTGACCGGGAGGCATCCCTCTCTCCCCCACCCACCCGCCCTTTACGCGCTTCGCGCGGTGCGGCCCCCGGGCCCTTCGGGCCCGGCGGGGGTTGCCCCACCCACCCGCCCTTTCGCGCTTCGCGCGGTGGGGGCCCGGCGGGGCTGGCCCGGGCGGCAGCGCGCTTCGCGCGGCGCGCCGCCGGCCCGGCGGCGGCTCCGCCGCCAGGGCGGACGCGCTGCGCGCGGTGTGCCGCCGGCCCTTCGGCCCCGGTGGGGTGTCCCCGCTAGTTCTCGCGCTCCGCGCGGAGATCGCCGCAGGCGCCCGCCGGGGCGGCCCGCGCCGCTTCCCGCGCTTCGTGTGGCGCCGGCACCGTGGGTGCTCACCGGCGGCTGCGCCGCATGGGCGGGTTCGCGCCGTAGCGCGTCTTGCGCGGCGGGGCTCCGGGCGCCAGCCCGTGCTCCGCACACCGCTGTTCCTGCGGCGCCGTAGGACGCCCGTCGGCGGCGAAGCCGCGGGGCGGCCCGCGCCGTAGCGCGCTTCGCGCGGCCGAGCCGCCGGGGCGGCAGCCCGGGAAAGGGCGGGTGGGTGGGCCCAACTCCCCCGCCGCGTAGCGCTAACGCGCAGCGGTCCGCATCTCGAACCAGACGGATTTGCCGAGCGGCAGCAGGTCGACACCCCAGCGGTCGGCGAGCGTGTCGACGAGGAAGAGGCCGCGGCCGGAGACGACGTCCATCTCGCGGACGGGGAGCAGGCACGGGAGGGCCCTGGAGGGGTCGCGTACCTCGACGCGGATCCAGCCGCGGCGGCGGCGGATGCGGAGGCCGAAGGCGGGGGCGCCGGCGTGTTGGACGGCGTTGCCGACGAGTTCGGAGACCAGCAGGACGGCGTTCTCGGTGAGTTCGGCCGGCAGCAGCCAGCGGGTGCCGAACTGCTCGCGGGTGAGGCGCCTGGCGAGCCCGGCCGACTCCGGGCGGGAGGGGAGTCGCACCTCACGGAAGGAGGGGTCGGCGCCGACCGGTTCCAGAGCCGCTTCGGTCAGTTGGTCCTCGCGCATCAGGTCCCGCATGGGAGTGTCCGCCGCTGCTGCCATGCCCCCCATCATGGCGTGCATATGCCCGGAGCGTGGGCGGTTCCGTGGTAAGTGACCCCGCCGGGGTGAGGCGGGTCAGTCGCGGGGCCAGAACCGGGCCTTTCCGGGGCCTTCCTCGACGAAGCTCCGCATGCCGTACTCGCGGTCGTGGGTGGCGAAGAGGCCGGCGAACCAGGTGCGTTCGATGGTCAGGCCGGTGTCGATGTCGGTTTCGAGGCCGCCGTCGACGGACTCCTTGGCGGCGCGCAGGGCCATGGCGGGGCCGGTGGCCAGGCGGGCGGCCCAGGCGTGGGCCTCGGCGAGCACCTGGTCGGCCGGGAGCACCCGGTCGACGAGGCCGATCCGCAGTGCCTCCGCCGCGGTGACCTGGCGGCCGGTGAAGATCAGGTCCTTGGCCCTGGACGGGCCGACGAGTCGGGCCAGGCGCTGGGTTCCGCCGGCGCCCGGGATGAGGCCGAGCAGGATCTCGGGTTGGCCGAGCTTCGCGTCCTCGGCGGCGTAGCGGACGTCGGCGCAGAGCGCCAACTCGCAGCCGCCGCCCAGCGCGTAGCCGGTGATCGCGGCGATCACCGGCTTGGGGACGCGGGCGACGGCGGTGAAGGCGGCCTGGAGGCCGCGGGCGCGGGCCACCATGCCCTCGTGGTCCATCTCCCGCATCTCGCGGATGTCGGCTCCGGCCGCGAACGCCTTCTCGCTGCCGTGGATCAGCACGGCGCGGATGTCGTCGCGGCCGGTGACCTCGCCCGCGAGGTCGCGCAGCCGGTCCTGGGTGGCGATGTCCAGCGCGTTGAGCGGCGGACGGTCGAGCCGGATGGTGCCGACGCCGTCCGCCACGTCCAGATGAACTGTCATGCGCGCCAGGTTAGGTGAGGCGGGGGCTCAGACGCCCCACTCCTCCCAGGACAGGTTCCAGCCGTTGAGGCCGTTGTCGGGGGCGATCACGTCGTCGTTGGAGTTGACGACCTCGACCACGTCGCCGATCAGCGAGTTGGCGAAGAACCAGGCGGCGTCGGTGCCCGGGTCGCCGGCGCCCTGGACGTCGCGCAGGCCGACGCAGCCGTGGCTGGCGTTGGAGTTGCCGAAGGCGTTGCCGCCCCAGTAGTTGCCGTGGATGAAGGTGCCCGAGGTGGACAGCCGCATGGCGTGCGGCACGTCGGGGATGTCGTACTCGCCGCCGTAGCCGACGGTGTCGCCGTTCATCCGGGTCTCGACCAGCTTCTCGGTGATCACCATCCTGCCGTTCCAGGTCTCGTAGCCGGGGGCGCCGGTGGTGACCGGGATGGAGCGGATGGACTCGCCGTCCCTGACCACGTCCATGCTGAGGGTGTCGACGTCCACCGTGCTGACCTGGCTGCGGCCGACGGTGAAGCCGATGTCCTCGCGGGCCGTGCCGTAGACGCCCGGGGCGCCCTCCACGCCGCGGACCCGCAGCTGGATGTCCACCTGGGTGCCCGGCGCCCAGTACTCCTCGGGCCGGAAGTCGATCCGCTGGTTCCCGAACCAGTGGCCCCTGACCTCGACGGGCGGCTCGGTGACGATCTGGATGGCGTCGCGCACCGCGTCGGTGTTCTCGATCGGGGTGTCGAAGGTGAGCGAGAGCTCCATGCCGACGCCGACCTCGGCGCCGTCGGAGATGTTCCAGTTGCTGGTGAAGGTGGCGTCCGCCGCCAGCGTCGTGAAGGAGGTGGTCCTGGTGCCCTCCGTGCCCTCGGTGTTCTCGCCGACGACGGCCACCGTGTACTCGGTGTCGTTGGCGAGGGCCTCGCTCGGCGCCCAGCCGGTCGCGTCCTCCGTCAGCTCGCCCGTGACCTCGGTGCCCTCCGGGTCGGTTACCCTGACCTCGGTCAGCGTGCCGTCCTCGGCGCCGACCGTCAGTTCGCCCGCGGTCGCCACGCCTGTCGCGCCGTCATCGGGCGCGACGGATATGGTCACTTCGGGTGTGTCGGCCGTCCGGTCGTCGGGCTCCGCGTCGCCCGAGCCGCCCCCACTGCACGCGGTGAGCGTCAGCAGCACCACCCCCAACAGCGCCGACATGACCCCCGAGGCACGTCTCTTCCCACGCCGTGTACTCACGTGTCGTTCTCTCCCCTCGCGCGCGCAGCACCGCGCGCAGCCCCTTTGGATCACCAGGTAATCACACGGTCGCACTGGGGAAACGGCGTCTTCTGTCACCGTTCCGCTGCAGTTGGGCGCGGTCGCTACGGCCGTTCGCCGCGTGCGTCGTGGCAAAATGCCCTATTCCCGGGCGTTCGGGGTGAAGCAGCGATGGGAGGGCCGCCGTGCGCCACGCGTCCACGCAGGTCGGGCCGGTGGGGCCGGTGGGGCCGGTCGAGGTCTGGCCAGGTCAACCCGAGCCGCTCGGCGCCCGGTTCGGCGTAGGCCCCGGCTCCGAGCCAGGCTCCGCGTCCGGCTCGGTCGAGGGCACCAACTTCGCGCTGTGGGCCGGCGGCGCCGAGGCCGTCGAGCTCTGCCTCTTCGACGACGCGGGCCGCGAGACCCGGTACCCGCTCGCCGAGCCGACCCACGAGATCTGGCACGGCTTCCTGCCGGGCGTCCGCCCCGGGCAGCGCTACGGCTACCGGGTGCACGGCCCCTGGGAGCCCGCCACCGGCGCCCGCTGGAACCCGGCCAAGCTGCTGCTCGACCCCTACGCGCGGGCGGTGGACGGCGAGTTCGACGGCGCGCCGGCCGAGGTGTACGGCCACGACCGCGACCACCGGAACCCCGAACGCGCCGACACCGTGCGCGACGACCGCGACTCGGCGCCGTTCGTGCCCAAGGGCGTGGTGGTCGCCGACGGGCCACGGCCGGCCGCCGGCGGCCGGCCGCGGACCGACTGGGCCGACTCCGTCATCTACGAGCTGCACGTGCGCGGCTTCACGAAGCGCCACCCGGGTGTGCCGCCCGAACTCCGCGGCACCTACGCCGGGCTCGGCCACCCCGCGGCGATCGAGCACCTCACCCGGCTCGGCGTCACGGCCGTCGAGCTGCTGCCGGTCCATCAGTTCGCCCACGACCCGCGGCTGACCCGCCGCGGCCTGCGCAACTACTGGGGCTACGACTCCATCGGCTACTTCGCCCCGCACGCCGGCTACAGCGCCTCGGGAACCCGCGGCCAGCAGATCGGCGAGTTCCGCGCCATGGTCGACGCGCTGCACGCGGCCGGCGTGGAGGTCGTCCTCGACGTCGTCTACAACCACACGGCGGAGGGCGGCGAGGGCGGCCCGACCCTCTCGCTGCGCGGCATCGACAACGCCGGCTACTACCGGCTCGCCGACGACCCGCGGCACTACGCCGACTACACCGGATGCGGCAACACCCCGCACGTCGTCAGGCCGCACGTGCTCCGGCTGATCACCGACTCGCTGCGCTACTGGGTCGAGGAGATGGGCGTCGACGGCTTCCGCTTCGACCTGGCCGCCGCGCTGGCCCGCGCCATGCACGACGTCGACATGCTCTCGCCGTTCCTCGCCGTGATCGCCCAGGACCCGGTGCTGCGCCGGGTCAAGCTGATCGCCGAACCCTGGGACGTCGGCGACGGCGGCTACCAGGTGGGCGCCTTCCCACCCCTGTGGACGGAGTGGAACGACCGCTACCGGGACACCGTCCGCGACTACTGGCGCGGCGCGCTGCCCGAGCTCGGCGACCTCGGCTACCGGCTCTCCGGATCCAGCGACCTGTACGCGGGCAGCGGCCGCCGCCCCTACGCCTCCGTCAACTTCGTGACCGCGCACGACGGGTTCACCCTGCGCGACCTGGTCACCTACGAGCGGAAGCGGAACGAGGCCAACGGCGAGGGCAACCGCGACGGCAGCGACGACAACCGCGCCTGGAACTGCGGCGTCGAGGGCCCGACCGACGACCAGGACGTCACCGCGCTGCGCCGCCGGCAGCTCCGCAACCTGCTCACCACGCTGCTGCTCTCCACCGGCGTCCCGATGCTGGTGGCCGGCGACGAGCTGGGTCGCACCCAGCTCGGCAACAACAACGCCTACTGCCAGGACAACGAGACCGGTTGGCTCGACTGGTCGGCCGCCGAGGACCCGGAGTGGCGCCCGCTGCTCGACCTCACCAGGCGGCTGATCGCGCTCCGCCACGACCACCCCGTGCTGCGCCGCCGCGCCTTCTTCTCCGGCCGCCGGCACGGCCCCAAGGGGCTGCGCGACCTCGGCTGGTTCACCGCGGACGGGCGGGAGATGACGGAGGACGACTGGAACGCGCCGAGCGCCACGCTCGGCATGTTCCTCTCCGGCACCGACATCCCGGGTCGGGACGCGACGGGCCGGCGGATCGTCGACGACAGCTTCCTGCTCCTGCTGCACGCCGGCGCCGCGCCGCGGGACTTCCCGCTGCCGGGGCCGCCCTGGGCCGCCGGTTACCGACTGTTGGTCGACACCACCCGCGAGGACCAGCGACGGGCGCCCGACACCGCGCACTCCGCCGGCGAACCGCTGCGACTCGCGCCCCGCTCCGCGCTGTTGCTGCGCGCCCTGCCACCCGCCCCGCCGCACGCCCCCTGACCCGCCGGCCGACCGCGGCCGGGCCGCGACCCGGCCGCGGAGTATTGCAGGACCGATACAAAGCGGGCCTTGGCGCGTGCGCTGTCAGTGGCAGTGCGTAGTGTGATCCATGTCGCCGAAGTGGGCGGCGCGCACTGGAGTAACACCGCGAAGGGGAATGCCAGCCATGGGTATCGACTTGTCGAAGGGGCAGGCGATCAGCCTGCAGAAGCAGGACGGCGGCTCGCTCAGCGCCGTGCGGATGGGCCTCGGCTGGCAGGCGGCGCCCCGGCGGGGGCTCTTCAGGTCGCGCACCCAGGAGATCGACCTGGACGCCTCGGCCGTGCTGTTCGCCGACAAGCAGCCGGTCGACGTGGTGTTCTTCCAGCACCTGGTGAGCGACGACGGCTCGGTGCGGCACACCGGCGACAACCTGGTGGGCGGCGCCGGCCAGGGCGGCGACGACGAGGCGATCCTCGTCGACCTGCCGCGGATCCCGGTCCACGTCGACACCATCGTGTTCACGGTCAACTCGTTCACCGGCCAGTCCTTCGCGGAGGTGGAGAACGCGTTCTGCCGCCTGGTCGACGAGACCACCGGGCAGGAGCTCGCCCGCTACACGCTCACCGGCGGCGGCCCCTACACCGCGCAGGTCATGGCCAAGGTGAGCCGCCAGGGCGCCGGTTGGCAGATGACGGCCATCGGCGAGCCCGCCAACGGCCGTACCTTCCAGGACCTGATGCCCGCGCTGATCCCGCACCTGTAGGCCGGCGCCACCGATACCATCCTGGCTTCGGCCGGCTGGCCGGGCACACCATGACCGCGGCGGCGCATCCAGCCGCCGTGGCACCTCCCACCGCACCGAACAAAGCGCGAGCAAGGAAACGACAGGGGGCGCGGCGATGGCGGCCGAGCTGATCCGCGGGCAGAACCACCCACTCTCCGACACCCGGCTCGAGATCCGTGTGTCGGCCGGGCAGCCGGTCGTGGCCGGGGTGACGCTCAACGACGACCAGGGGCGGATGCGGGACGCGGCCTGGATAGCGCATCCGGCCTCGCCCCGGCTGCCGGGCATCGAGGTGTCGCGGCAGGCGGCCGCCGACCACCGGCTGGCCGTCGACCTCGACGCGCTGCCGGCGGCCGTGCACCGGGCGAACGTGCTGCTCGCCCTGCCCAGCGGCGTCGGCGGCCCGGCCAGCTTCGGCGCGGTGACGGCGCCCACCATCGCGGTCACCGGGCTCGACGGCACCGAGATCGTCCGGTACACGGTCACCGATCTCGCCACCGAGTCCGCGATCGTCGCGGTCGAGCTCTACCGGCGCAACGGCGCCTGGAAGGTGCGGGCCCTCGGCCAGGGGTACGCGGGCGGGCTCGCGGCCATGCTGGAGGACCAGGGGCTGCCGCAGGCGCGGCAGTTGGCCGGCACCATCAACGAGGCGGTGGCCAGCGGCATGACCCGCGCGGTCGCCGCGCCTCCGCCGCCCACCGGCCAGCCGAGCCAGGCCGGCCAGCCGGGCGGCACCGGCCGGATCAACCTCCAGCACCCGAACCGCCCCGCCCCGCCGGCCCAGCCGGCGCCGGCCGCCGCGCCGGCGCCCGGGCAGCCGGCCCAGCCCGTCGCGGGAGACGCCGCGGGGCACACCATGGAGGAGCGGCTCTACAACCAGGTCTGGGGCATGTTCGAGGACCTGGCGAGAACGGCGGCCGCCTACCGCAGCGCGGTCGACTTCGCCGACTCGCGGATGGAGCGGGAGCTCGACCACGTGCTCTCCGATCCGGCCACCCGGGTCGGCCCGGCCGCCGACCTGGCCCGCACCGAAGCCCGCACCAAGCACACCCAGCTGGTCGACCAGGCGCGCGCGGCCTTCGAACGCGACGTCGCCCAGCTGGTCGCCGAGTCCGAGGTCGTCGAGCCGGCCCTGCCGCCGGCCTTCGCCCGCTGGGACAACCCGGTCTGGCAGGCGTACCAGGTGCCGGGCGAGGCGCCGATGGCGCTGCGGCTCGGCGACCTGAGCCTGCCCGAGCGCGTCGACCTGCGGATCCCGATGCTGGTGCGGCTGCCGCTGCAGCGCGGCCTGTGGATCGACGCCGGGCGGCGCGGCGCCGTCTCGCCCGAGGCGGCCTCGCTCGACGCGGACGGGATGCGCGCGCTGGCCGCCGAGACGGCCACCGCCGTGGTGGCCAGGCTGCTCGCGGTCCACCCGGTGGGCGCGTTCAGCGTCCAGGTGATCGACCCGGCTGGCACCGCGGCCGGCGCCCTGGCGCCGCTGCTCGAGACGGGCGCGCTGCGCGAGCACCCCGGCCTCGGCCACGCCGGCGTGACCACCGTCCTCGACCGGCTCACCCAGCGCGTCGACCTGGTGCAGATGGCCATCCGCAGCGGGGCCGTCGACGCGTTGCCGCCCGACCTCGACATGGCGGAACAGCTGCTCGTCGTCCACGACTTCCCGCACGGCTTCGACGACCGCGCCGTCACCCAGCTCCGCTACCTCGCGGACGAGGGGCCCTCGGTCGGCGTCCACCTGATCATGGTCGCCGACCGCGAGGACGCCCGCGGCTACGGCCCGGTGCTCGACCCGCTGTGGCGCTCCCTGCTCCGGGTCACCCCGGTGCCCGACGACCACCTCGTCGACCCGTGGGTGGGCCACTCCTGGACCTACGAGCCGCCGCTGGCCCCCGGCAACAGCCGGGTCGTCTCCCAGGTGCTCGAACACCTGGCCGTCGCCCGCCAGCGCTCCACGCCCTGACGATCCCCGGGCAGCGGTGCCGGCGCCCCCGGCACCGCTTGCCGGGCCCCTGGTCCCGCCGCAGGCTGAGGGCATGACGGAGATGGACACCCCCACGATGCGCGCCATCCGGCAGGAGACCCTGGGCGGCACCGAGGTGCTGCGCGAGGTCGAGCTGGAGCGCCCCACGCCGAGCTTCGGCGAGATCCTGGTCGAGGTGCACGCCGCCGGCCTCAACCCGACCGACTGGAAGAACCGCCAGTCCGGCATCACCGCGGGCCGGCCGCCGTTCGTGCTCGGCTGGGACGTCTCGGGGGTGGTGGCCGCGGTCGGCATCGGCGTCACCCTCTTCCGGCCGGGCGACGAGGTCTTCGGGATGCTTCCCTACCCGCGCGGCGTCGGCGCCCACGCCGAGTACGTCACCGCGCCCACCCGCTGCTTCGTGGCCAAGCCGGCCGTCCTCGACCACGTCCAGGCCGGCGCCCTGCCGCTGGCCGCGCTCACCGCCTGGCAGGCGCTGGTCGACACGGCCGGCCTCGGCCCCGGGCAGCGGGTGCTGATCCACGCCGCGGCCGGCGGCGTCGGCCACCTCGCCGTGCAGGTCGCCAAGGCCCGCGGCGCCCACGTGGTCGGCACCGCCAGCGCCCCCAAGCACGACTTCCTGCGCCGGCTCGGCGCCGACGAGGTCATCGACTACCGCGCCACCGACTTCGTCGCCGAGCTGAGCGGCCTCGACGTCGTCCTCGACACCCTCGGCGGCGACAACGCGTTCCGCTCCCTCGACGTGCTGCGCCCCGGCGGCATCGTCGTCAGCATCATCCCGAGCGGCGGCCAGGAGCTCGGCCGCCGCGCCGCCGAACGCGGCGTCCGGGCGGCCGAGATGCTGGTGGAGGCCGACCACACCGGGATGGCGGAGATCGCCGCGCTCGCCGGCGCCGGCCGGCTGCGCGCGACCATCGCCGGCACCTACCCGCTGGCCAGGGCCGCCGAGGCGCACGCCCGGGGCGAGACCGGCCGCACCACGGGCAAGCTGGTGCTCGTCGTCAGGAACTCGTAGGCCCAGGCGGGCTCTGCCGCCTGGTGAGCCGCACCTCCTCGATGTCGAGCCCGGACTGCAACTGGCGCAGCACGGTGTCGTCGATGCGCTGCTCGTCGCGGAGCCGCAGCACCGTGGCGCGCTTCCTGGCGAGCAGCGCGAGGCGGAGCGCCGTGTAGTGCTCGGCGTGCCGCAACGCCGGCTCCTCGCCGGTGCCCTCCTGGTAGGCGCGGGTCACCAGCAGGTGCGTCTCGTACTCGTCGCGCAGCCGCCGGACGACGTCGGGGTCGGTGCCGAGTTCGGCGGCGACGTCGTCCAACGCGGCCAGCGCCTCCTCGGTGGCCGCGGTCTGCGCGAGCTGCCGCTCCTCGTCGACCGAGGTGTCCGCCGGCAGCCGCGCCCAGCGCACCACCGCCGGCAGCAGCAGCCCCTGCCCGACCAGCGTCACCACGATGACGCCGCAGGTCACGAAGACGATGATGTCCCGGTCGGGGAACGGCGCGCCGGAGTCCAGCGTGTGCGGCACGGCGAGCGCCGCGGCGAGCGACACCGCGCCCCGGAAGCCGGCCACCCCGCTGATCACCCGCGCCCGGTGGCCGACCCGGCGCCGCCGCTGCTGCGGCCGCCGGTCGATGGCGCGGATCAGGTAGGTGAAGAGGAACAGGAACGCGAAGCGCACCACGATCACGGTGGCCGACGCGATGCCCGCCATGACCAGCGCGCGGGTGATGTCGAAGGTGGTCAGGCCGCGGATGGCCGCCTGCGCCTCCAGGCCGACCAGGACGAAGAGCGAGCCGTTGAGCAGATAGGCCGCCAGCGTCCAGGACGCCCTGATCTGCTGGCGGGTGTCGGGCAGCCCCACCCGCGGCCCGCTCTGACTCATGATCAGCCCGCACACCACGACGGCGAGCACCCCCGAGGCGTCGATCGCCTCGGCGCCGAGGAACGCGGTGAACGGCAGCAGGACCACGGCCACGCTCTCCAGCAGCGGGTCGTCCATCCGCCGCCGCACCAGCACCCCGAGCCAGGCGGTCAGCGCCCCGGCCGCCGCCCCGCCCAGATAGGCGAGCAGGAACAGCCAGCCGAGGTACGGCACCGTCAGATGCTCGGCGCCGACTGTGACGCCGACCGCGATCCCGTAGATCACCAGCGCCGTGCCGTCGTTGATCAGGCTCTCGGCGCGCAGCACGGTGACGTTGCGGCGCGGTAGCCGCCTGGCCAGCACCCCGACCGCGGTCGCGTCGGTCGGCGCCAGGGCGGCGCCGAGCACCCAGGCCGCGCCCCACGGGAGGCCGAGCGCGTGCCCGACCGCGGCGACGACCACCGCCGTGGCGAGCACCAGCAGCGTGCTCAGCAGCACGATGACCCGCAGGTTGCTGCGGATCTCGCGCAGCGAGGTGGTCAGGCTCTCCCCGTAGAGCAGCACCGGCAGGAAGAGCAGCAGCACCGCCTCCGGCGGCAGGTGCGCCTCCCGCAGCGCCGGCACGAAGCCGAGCAGCCCGCCCGCGAGGAGCAGCAGCACCGGCGGGGCGACCCCGAACCGGCGGCCCGCCAGCTCGCACACCAGCAGCGTGACGCCGAGCACCACGACGAGCTCGAGCCCGAGCAGGTTGTGGGGCATGGCCGGTCAGGCGTCGCGTCTCATGGGGCCGCTCCGATCCGCGCGGGGTCGCTGGCGAAAAGGTAACCCAGCTCGGTCCTGGCCACCCGTTCACGACCGCCCGCGGTCGCCGCGGCGCCCCTGGCGTGATCGCCGTCGACGGGGTGAGACATGGGCCACAGACGGGCGGCCGGGTGTCACGTCCGGCGCGGCCGGTCACTCCATGGTGGGTACGGACGGAGGCCGGAGGAGGAGACCGCCATGAACGACGACGACCTCGGCACGCGGAGCTTCCTCGCCCACCGCGAGCTGCTGTTCTCCCTCGTTTCTCCACCATGCTCGGCAGCGTCGCCGACACCGAGGACGTGCTCCAGGAGAGCTGGCTGGCCTGGGCGTCGGCCGACCGGGCGCGGGTCGAGAACCCGCGCGCCTACCTGGTGCGGATCGCGCTCAACAAGGCGCTCGCCAGCCTGGCCGCGCTCAGCCGCCGCCGCGAGAGCTACGTCGGCCAGTGGCTGCCCGAACCGCTGGTCACCGACCTGGGCGACCCGGTGCTTCGGGAGGAGTCGGCGTCCTCGCGCTCCTCGTGGTGCTGGAGTCGCCCAGCCCGGCCGAGCGCGCGGTGTTCGTGCTGCACGACGTGTTCGGCCATCCGCACGCCGACATCGCGGAGATGCTCGGCCGCCGCACCGACTCGGTGCGGCAGCTCGCCAGGCGCGCCCGGCAGCACGTGCGGGCCAGGCGGCCCCGCTACCGGGTCGACCCGCGGGTGCGGCGGCAGGCCACCGAGCGGTTCCTGGCCGCCACCCTCGGCGGGGACGTGAAGGAGTCGCTGCGGGTGCTGGCCCCGGACGTCACCCTGTGGACGGACGGCGGCGGCAAGGGCCCCGCCGGGTCAACGGCGACCCGGCGGCGCTGCTGTTCGGCGGCGCGCGCCGTTCGCCGTGCTGGTCCTCGACGTGACGCCGGACGGCGGGCTGGTGACCGGCGTCTACTCGGTCACCAACCCGGACAAGCTGTCGCGCGTCACGGCGTCATGACCGGGCGGACGCCGCCGGCCGCGGCCAGGGCGCGGTAGAGGGCGAGTTCGGCGGTCGGGGCGGTGGCGGCGAGGATGCCGGTGCAGCCGCGCTGGTCGCCGAGGTGCCGGACGGGGTCGCCGGGGGAGAGGGTCGGGAACCACTCGGGGTCGCCCGGGTGGTCGGGCAGGGCGTCGAGGCCGGTCCAGCCGGTGAGGGTGCCGGCGCGGTCCGGGTAGACCAGGACGAAGCCGGTGGCCGGCCCCGGGTCCTTCGGCGGGGCGTCGAGGAGGGCGGGGCGGCGGCCGAGGGTGGTGTCGACCAGCGCCTCGTAGACGTTGACGCCGAGCCGCCGGCACAGCGCCTCGCCGACCAGGGCGCCGCCGATCCGCCGGTTGATCTCGACGAGTTCCGGGCCGTCCGCGGTGAGCACGAACTCGACGTGCGCGAAGCCCGCGTCGTGCCCCACAGCGGCCAGCAGCCGGCCCACCCAGTCGGCGATCCGCGCCGCCTCAGGCTCCGGCAGCGCGACGGGGAGGGCCGCGGCCTCTTCGCGCGCCGCCGGCCGCGGCGAGAGCAGCCGGCCGCAGACGCCGAGCAGCCGGGTCCTGCCCGCCCAGCTCAGGGTCTCGGCGCTGAACAGCGGCCCGGCCACCAGCGGTTCGGCGAACAGCCGCCCGCGCAGCGGGGCGTCGGCGGCCGCGGCGAGCGCGGCGCGCAGCGCCGGCTCGTCGTGGACCAGCCAGACGCCGCGCGACGAGGTGCCCGCGGTGTCCTTCAGCACCGCGGGCAGCCCGATCGTGTCGAGTACGGCGGCGGCCGCCGCGTCGCGGTCGAGACCGTCGAGCGGCCTGGCGGGCAGCCGGCTGAGGCCGCGGTCGTGGAGCAGGGCGCGGACCAGGGCCTTGTCGCGGACCAGCCGGACGGCCGCCGGGTCGGGTCCCGGCAGGCCGAGGTCGGCGGCGAGGTCGGCGGCCAGCACGCCGAAGGTGTCGGTGGAGTTGACCAGACCGGCCAGCTCGGGGATCGCGGCCAGGGCGGCGGCCGAGGCGGTGGCGTCCAGGGTGTCGACGTCGACGATGTCGAGGGCGTCGGCCGGTAGTTGGGCGAGTTCGTGGCGGTAGACGCCGCGGTCCGAGGTGAGCAGGCAGAGCCGGTGCCCGGCGGCGGCCGCCGCCTCGACCAGCCGGCCGACCCCGAAGGAGAGCAGTTCGAGCGCGGCGATGGTCATGGCGCGTCCTCCAGGACGGTCGTGGTGGGACGCCCGGGGCGGGCACGCTCGGGGGCGGCGGCCCCGTCCCAGGCCATGACGGACCAGGGCGGCGCGAGGTCCGCCAGGTCGCCGATCCGGCGGGGCCGCAGGGCGCGCGGGTCGGCCGCCTCGCGGTGCCTGGCGAAGGCCCGCTCCACGTAGCGGTGTCCGGTGTCGGGGCCGATGACGAGGTGGGTGCGGTCCGGGGCGTGCGCGGCCTCCCAGCCGGCGGCCAGATAGGCGGCGCCGGTGGAGAGGCCGGCGAAGACGGCGTGGTCGCGGAGGAGCGCGACCGCGCCGGCCGTGGCGTGCCGGAAGTCGATCCAGTGCAGGGTGTCGTAGAGCCGGTGGCGCACGTTCTCGAACGGGATGGCGCTGCCGATGCCGGCGATGATCGCCTCCGGGTCGCTCAGGTGGTCGCTGCCGAAGGTGACGCTGCCGAACGGCTGGAGGCCGACGAGCCGCACGTCCAGGCCGCGTCGGCGCAGCGGCAGCACGAGCCCGGCGGTCGAGGCGCCGGTGCCGACGGCGCCGACGACGGTCAGCGCGGCCCCGGGCAGCGTGGCGGCGACCAGGTCGGCGAACTCGCGGTAGCCGGCGTAGTGGACGGGGTCGTGGTACTGCCGCATCCAGTGGGTGCCAGGTCGTTCGGCGAGGAGCTCGCGGACCCGGCGGACCCGCCGCTCCTGGTCGAGGCGGAGGTCCCTGGAGGGCGGCATCTGGTCGACGGTGGCGCCCAGGATCTCCAGTTGGACCCGCATGGTGACGTCCACCGTGGTGGAGGCGACGATGTGGCAGCGCAGCCCGTAGCGGTGGCAGGCCAGCGCGAGGGCGAGCGCGTAGATCCCGCTCGAGCTGTCGATCAGGGTCTGTCCTGGGCGGATGGTGCCGCGGTCGAGCAGGGTGCGGACGGCGCCGAGCGCCGCGTACACCTTGAGCGTCTCGAAGCGGGCCAGCAGCGTGTTGGGCGTGAGCCTGACCAGGTCGGGGGCCTTGATGGCGTCGGAGACGTGCTCGTGGATCGGGACGCGCACGGCGGTCACCGGGCGGTGACGGGTCGGGTGCCGCGGACGATCAGCCGGCCGGCGTGCTGGTCGTAGGGGGAGCCGTCGAAGCCGCCGTAGCAGGCGACGTCGGTGAACCCGGCCGCCTCGAACAGCTCGCACAGCTCCGCGCCGCTGTAGAGCCAGCAGGTGAGGGACGCCTCCCTGGCCGTGCCCTCCCGCACCAGCGTCCAGTCGGTGCGCAGCCGCCGCCAGCCGTCGAGCACGGTGTCGCGCTGGACGACGTAGCCGCCGTCCTCGAGTTCGACGAGCTGGGGGCGGCCGATCCAGCCGGCCAGCACCTCCTTGCCGAGCACGTCGACGATCAACTGCCCGCCGGGGGCCAGCGAATCATGGGCGTTGCGCAGCACCCGGGCGTTCTCGGCCGGGTCGTCGAAATAGCCGAAGGAGGTGAAGACGTTGAGCACCACGTCGAAGGAATCGGGTTCGCGGAACGTTCGCATATCTGCGGTCAACAGCCGGGGAGTGGGCACCCCGGCCTGCGTGCAGGCTATTTCCGCGCGGTTCAGCATGGCCGGGCTCAGGTCGACTCCGGTGACCCGGTAACCGCAGCGCGCCAGGGGGACCAGAAAGAGCCCCGGTCCGCAGCAGAGATCCAACACCCGGGCGCCTTCCGGGAATTCGAGCAGCGGAGCGCCGGCCACCAGGCGGGCTACCTCGTCGGCCCTGCGGGCCGAGAACATCGTGCCTGAGAAATCCGACCATAAAGTCTCGTCCTCGTACCACCGCATGTGCGCGCACCTCGGTTCCGGAGAGAGCGGGGAGGGGGCTTTGTTCGCCGCGCGGAACGGTAGTTCATCGGCCGAGGGCTGACAAGAAGGAAAGGGATATGGAAAAGGCGGGAACCGGCGCGGTATTTCGGCCGACTTATAGTCGGTCGGAACCGACCGTCGGTTCCCGGCCGGCCAGGACGCGACGCACGGTGAGCAGGCCGCCGATCCCGGGGATCAGGGAGCACCAGCGGGCGGCCGGGATGTCGGTCGTGTTCCAGGTGACCGCGATGGTCACGAGGTAGGCCATGCCGTGCACGGGCCCGGCCAGCGAGCTGACGGCCGGCAGGTGCGCGGTGAGCAGGTTGGCGAACAGCAGGACGAGGGAGGCGGCCTCGACGGCGGCCGCGGCGCGCAGGATCCGCATCGCGCTCACGCCCCCGTGGTCGAGCCGGGGCGCACGATCATCAGCACCACGACGATCGCCCAGAGCAGGTTGAAGACGCCGGTCAGCATCCCGAGCCTGGCCGCGGCGCCCGGATCGCCGGCGCCGCCAGCCGGCGCCGCGAGCACCCGCCGCTGGCCGGGCAGGATGGCCATCGCCAGCAGGGCGGCGGCGACGGCGGTGAGGACGATCGAGGTGATCAGCCAGGCGTCGGTGAGGACGCCGAGCTGGGCGCCGGTGGCCAGGCCGAACACCGGGACGGCGATGCCGAGGACCGCGTAGCCGCGGCATATCCGGTGCAGCAGCGCGGCGCCGGCGCCCGGCTCCGGCTGCCGCGCGTAGCGGGGAAAGATCGAGGCCGCGACGGCGACCGGGCCGATGGCCAGGATCGCGGCGAGCACGTGGACGGACAACAGAAGTTTGGCCACGGGGGCTCCTCCTGCGAGGTGGGGTAGCGGGTCTATGTATTGGCTGCCAATGCATAGTACGCCAATGGTGCCTGTCCGGCGCCGCCCGCCCCTGCCCGCCCTCGTTGAACGCGGGGCGACCGACACCGGGTTCAGCTATCCGCGTCGCGTCTGAACCGCCCCGCGCCCGGCAGCCTGGCCACCAGCCGGCGGAAGGCCGGCCTGATGGTCAGCCAGGTCACCGCGAGGAAGAACGGGAAGGTGAGCCCCATCAGGGTCAGAGTGCCGGTGGCCGCGTGCACCGCGAAGTCGGGCCGGTGCCTGGCCAGGCCGCCGTAGTAGCAGAGGATCACCACCATCAGCAGCACCCAGCCGCCGAGGTAGGTGGAGGCGACCTGCCGGATCAGCTCGGGCCAGCCCCGGCGCTCCGGGTGCCGGCGTCTCGGCCGGCCGTGCGGGTCGCGAAGCCAGAGCCGCAGCGAGACCCAGAGGAAGACCAGCGTGATGACGTAGACGACCACCACCGTCGCGATGGCGAGCTTGTCGGCCATGACGGGCGGTCAGCCGGCGGAGCCGCGGAGCACGAAGCGCCAGTGCCGGACGAACGAGTGCAGTCCCAGCCAGAGCCAGACCACGAACAACGCCCAGCGGCCCACCCAGTGCTCCGAGAGGGCGCGCACGGCCTGACTCAGCGTCGGGTAGGCGTCGGTGGGGTTGACCAGACCGATGGCCTCCCAGGTGAAGAGTGAGGTGAACAGGAGGACCCAGACGAGGTAGCCGATCCGGGCACGAAACGGCATGTCACGCATGGGGGCATGGTTCCGCACCGAGGGCCGGGAACGTGGGATCTCCGGGGGAGCGCCACCGAGCGCCTCCGGTCAGGCCGGCCCGACCGTGGACTCCCGCGCGGCCAGCCGGTAGGGCGCGAGGTGCACCTCGAACGGCAGCGGCTCCTTCGAACGGATGCGGTTCGCCAGGCACTTCACGGCCAGCGAGGCGATGGCGGCCTTGTCGGGGATCACGGAGGTGAGGGACGGGGTGCTGTAGAGCGCCTCCTCGGAACCGTCGACCCCCACCACGGCGACGTCCTCGGGGATGCGCAGGCCGGCATCGTACAGCGCCCTCCGCGCGCCGAGCGCCAGCATGTCGGTGAAGCAGAAGACCGCGTCGGGGCGCACGTCGGGCGGCAGGGCGGCGAGGGCGCGCAGCGCCAGCAGGCCGCTGCGGCGGCTGAAGTCCCTGAGCAGCGGCGCCAGCCGGGGGTCGAACGGCAGCCCGGCCTCGTGCAGCGCGAGGTGGTAGCCCTGTAGGCGCTGGCGGCTGGTCTCCGACGCCTTCCGGTCCACGCCGACGGCGGCGATCCTGGTGCGGCCGAGACCGATCAGGTGCGCGGTGGCGTCGCGGGCCGCCGCGACGTTGTCGATGAGCACGTGGTCGGCGCCGACCCGGTCCCCCTCGTAGCTGCGCTCGCCCAGCAGCACCAGGGGGAACTCGCTGGCGACCGGGGCGAGTTCGGCGGGGGAGACCCGCAGCGGGGAGAGGATCACGCCGTCCAGCAGGGACGCGCCCACGCCGGTGGCCAGGCGTAGCTCCTCGGTGGCGTCCCCCAGGGTCTCCTCGATGAGGACGGTGAAGCCCAGGCCGGCGGCCGCCGCCCGCACATGGTGGGCGAGCTCCGCGAAGTAGGGCGTGGTCAGCTCGGGGACGGCGAGGCCGATCAGGCCGCTGTGCCCGGTGCGCAGGCGGCGCGCCGAGGGGTTCGGCCGGTAGCCGAGCTCGCGCACGGCCCGCAGCACCCGCTCCCGGGTGGCGTCCGACACCCCGGTGACGCCACGTACAACGTTGGAGACGGTCTTGATGGACACCCCGGCGCGCTCGGCCACGTCCTTGAGCTTCACCGCTGCCACCGACCGACCCCCATCGACTCGTCCCCCGGATTATGCACGGATCCACCCCCGATGTCTCCTCCCGGGAAGAGCCGGATCTCCGTTGCCGCAAGAGGGTTGACCCGGGAACAGGGCGCGGTTACAACGTTGGAAATCTCGTGGAAGGCCCTCTCATGCCCGAGCCTCGAAGCGGCCCGCGCCTGCCGATCAGCCGACGAGCCGTGCTGGCCGCGGCCGGCGTCGGCCTCGGCACCGCCCTGGCCCCCACCCTCACCGCGTGTTCCGCCGGCGGCGGAAGCGCGTCCGACTCGATCACCCTCCGGTTCTCCTGGTGGGGCAACGACGACCGTGCCGCGCGCACCGAGGAGGCGGTCCGGCTCTTCGAGTCCGAGCACCCGGGCGTCACCGTCCGCACCTCGAACTCGGACTTCGGCTCCTACCTGCAGAAGCTGGCCACCCAGGCCGCCGGCGGCGGCATCCCCGACGTGGCCCAGCTCGACTACCGACAGGTCTCCCAGTACGCGGACGGCGGCGCGCTGCGGCCGCTCGACGCCGCCATCGGGGACGGCACCATCGACACCGCCGAGATGGACGCCGAGTTCCTGCGCACCGGCACCTCGGGTGGCGAGCAGTACGCGGTGCCGATGGGCCGGGGCATCACCGGCTACGCCTACGACTCCGCCCTCTACGAGCGGGCCGGCATCCCCACCCCGGAGCCGGCCTGGACCTGGCAGGACTGGGCGGCGGCCAACCGGGAGATCGCCGCCCTGGGTCTTGAGTCCCCCGACGGCCGCGCCGTCACGGGCGCCAACGACGGCGGCGGCAACGAGGACGTCTACGAGACCTGGCTGCGCAGCCGCGGCGGCCAGCTCTACACCGACCAGGGCCGACTCGGGTTCGCCGAGGACGACCTGACCGAGTTCTGGACCTTCTGCGACGACCTGCGCAGGGCGGGCGCCATCGCCGCGGCCCGGGACACCGTGCAGGCCGACAGCACCGAGACCAGCCCCATGGGCCGCGGCCTCGCGGCCGCCGACTTCACCTGGGACGCGCCGTTCCCCGGCTACCCGGGGCTCCTCGGCGACGCGATCCACTTCTCGCCCGTCCCGTCGACCGACGGCCGCCAGGGCTGTTACTTCAAACCCAGCATGCTCCTCGGCATCGGGGCCCACACCGCGCACCCCGCGGAGGCGGCCGCGCTGATCGACTTCCTGCTCAACGACCCGCGCGCCGGCGACATCCTCGGCTTCACCCGCTCCACCCCGCCCAACCGCGCGATCGCCGCCCGGGTCGCCGAGACCCTCACGGGACCCGAGCGGGAGATCTACGAGTACGCGCGGACCATGGAGCGCTACGGCCTGGCCGCCCCGCCGACCGCCCCGCCCAAGGGCGACATCGCGATCAAGGACGCCTTCAACCGCACCTACCAGCGCGTCCTGTTCGGACGCGCCACGCCACGGGAGGCGGCGCGTGAACTCGTCGCCGAGGCCAACCGGGAGCTGAGGCCATGAGCACCGCGCAACGCACGGCACCCGCCCGTGCCGACCTGACGAAACGCCGGAACCCGCCGCCGAAGCGCCGGCAGAACCGCGACCAGCGGGGGCCCGCCTCCGTGTTCCTCACCCCGTGGCTGCTCGGCGTGGTGGCACTGACCCTGGTGCCGATGGCCGTCTCGCTCTACCTCTCGTTCACCGACTACGACCTGTTCACCGCCCCGCGCTGGGTGGGCCTGCGCAACTACACCGACATGCTCACCGAGGACCCCCGCTTCTGGCGCTCGGTCGGCATCACCGTGCTCTACGTCGTGGTGGCCGTCCCCCTGAAGCTCGGCCTGGCCCTCGGCGTGGCGATGCTGCTGCGGAGCCTGGTCAGGGGCCGGGCGTTCTACCGCTCCGCGTTCTACGCCCCCTCGCTGCTCGGGGCGAGCATGTCGATCGCGCTGGTCTGGCGCGCCCTGTTCAACGACGGCGGCTCGGTCACCTCCGTCCTGGAGTCGGTCGGGCTGAACGCCGACGGCTGGATCGGCGACCCCGACCTGGCCGTGTACGCCGTCGTCCTGCTGTCCGTGTGGCAGTTCGGGGCGCCGATGGTGATCTTCCTCGCCGGGCTCCAGCAGATCCCGTCCACCCTCTACGAGGCGGCCGCCATCGACGGCGCCGGCCGCTGGCGGCAGTTCGTCTCCATCACCGTGCCGATGCTGTCGCCCGTGGTCTTCTTCAACCTGGTGCTGGAGATCATCAACTCCTTCCAGGTCTTCACCCCGGCCTTCGTGGTCAGCGGCGGCAACGGCGGCCCCGCCGACTCGACGCTGTTCTACACGCTCTACCTCTACGAGCGCGGATTCGTCGCCTCGCACATGGGCTACGCCGCCGCCATGGCCTGGCTGCTGCTGCTCGCCATCGGGGCGCTCACCCTGATCCTGTTCCGGACCTCCAGGTCCTGGGTCTTCTACGCGGACGAGGAGGGCCGATGAACATCGCCGTGAAACGGTGGCTGCCGCACACGGTCGCGATCGCTTGCCTGCTCGTGCTGCTCTACCCGCTGGTCTGGCTGCTGGCCACCTCGCTCAAGCCGGCGGACGAGGTGCTGACCAGCCTCGCGCTGTGGCCGAGCCGCCTCGAGTGGTCCAACTACACGACCGCCCTCGACGGCGTGTCGGGCGTCTCCGTCGCGCGACTGCTCGGCAACTCCCTGCTGGTGGCGGTGGGCGCCGTCGTCGGCAACGTGATCTCCTGCTCGCTGGCCGCCTACGCCTTCGCCCGGCTGCGGTTCCGGATGCGCGGGGTGCTGTTCGGCTTCATGGTGTCCACGCTGATGCTGCCCCACCACGTGGTGCTGATCCCGCAGTACATCATCTTCAACCAGGCCGGCATGGTGGACAGCTTCTGGCCGCTGATCCTGCCGAAGTTCCTGGCCACCGAGGCGTTCTTCGTCTTCCTGATCGTGCAGTTCATGCGCGGGCTGCCGCGCGAACTCGAGGAGTCGGCCAGGATCGACGGCTGCGGCCCGTACCGCGTCTACTGGTCGATCACCCTGCCGCTGACCAGGCCGGCGCTGATCACCACGGCCATCTTCACCTTCATCTGGACGTGGAACGACTTCTTCACGCAGATGATCTACCTGTTCTCGCCCGAGCGGTTCACCATCACGCTCGCCCTGCGCAGCTTCGTCGACCAGTCGAGCACCTCCGCCTACGGCCCGATGTTCGCCATGTCGGTCATCTCGGTGCTGCCGATTCTGCTGTTCTTCCTCGTCTTCCAGCGCTACCTCGTGCAGGGGGTGGCCACCACGGGACTCAAGACCTGAGCACCCCTGGTGGCCCCGGAGCCCTGCGGCACCGTGCCGCAGGGATCTCTCCGCCCCTGCCGGGAATCAGGCCGACTCGGGCGTGGTGAGCATCGCGGAAGCGCGCTCAACCGGGCTGGGGCCGGGCCCGGGGGTGACGCCGGGGTGGCAGGTGAAGCCGAGGAGGGCCATCGCCCGCCGGACCTCGCCGACGCTGAAGTCGCGACGGTCCTGGCCGGTGACGACCTGACCCACCTGCTTGAGGGGGTAGTCGCGGCGACCGATGGTCACGTACTCGCCGGCGATCGGCTCGGGCTTGACGCCCTTCAACGATTCCAGCACCCCGTTCTTGGTCAGGTCGAACGGGAAACGGGCGATGACACAACGCATGAGACCTCGCAGGGAGAAGGGAGAGAACGACCGGCCGGGGTGAGGTGGTTCAGCGCGTCGCCCGAGAGCGGCCGCGGCCGCGCCGGCCGGCTGAGGCGGCGCCGCGCCGGGGGCGCTCGGCCGCGGGTGCCGTGATGGTGACGGGGATGCCGGACGGGGCCCGGGCCCCGGTGATGCGGTGCAGTTCGGCCCCGCCGGAGCGGACCTGGGTGGTCACCGGGACGATGCCCGCCGCCGCCATCAGGCGGCCCATATCGCGGTGTTGGTTCGGCGTGACCAGGGTGACGACGCTGCCGGACTCGCCGGCGCGCGCGGTGCGCCCGCCCCGGTGCAGGTAGTCCTTGGGGTCGGTGGGTGGGTCGACGTTCACGACGAGGTCGAGGTTGTCGACGTGGATCCCGCGCGCCGCCACGTTGGTCGCCACCAGCGCCGTGACGCCCCCGGTCTTGAACTGGGACAGGGTCCGGTTGCGCTGGGACTGGGACTTTCCGCCGTGCAGCGCGCCGGCACGTACCCCGACGGCCAGCAGCTCCCGGGTGAGCCGGTCGACCGCGTGCTTGGTGTCGAGGAACATGATCACGCGGCCTTCGCGGGCGGCGATCTCGGTGGTTATGGCAGCCTTGTCGGCCCCGTCGACGTGCAGGACATGGTGCTCCATCGCGGTGACCACGCCGGCAGAGGGGTCGACCGAGTTCACGACGGGGTCGGTCAGGTAGCGGCGCACCAGCAGATCGACGTTGCGGTCGAGGGTGGCGGAGAAGAGCATCCGCTGGCCGTCCGGTCGCACCCGGTCGAGCAGGGCGGTGACCTGCGGCATGAATCCCATGTCGGCCATCTGGTCGGCCTCGTCGAGCACGGTGATGCCCACCCGGTCCAGTCGGCAGTCCCCGCGGTCGATGAGGTCCTTGAGCCGGCCTGGCGTGGCGACGACGACCTCGGCGCCGCGGCGCAGCGCGTTGGCCTGCCTGGTGATCGACAGTCCGCCGACGACCGTGGTCAGCCGCACCCTGACGGAGCGGGCATACGGGGCGAGCGCGTCGGTGACCTGCTGCGCGAGCTCTCGGGTGGGGACGAGGACCAGCGCGAGCGGCTCGCGGGGTTCGGCGCGCTGTCCGGCGGTACGCGCCAGTAGCGCGAGGCCGAAGGCCAGGGTCTTGCCGGAGCCGGTCCGCCCGCGTCCGAGCACGTCACGACCCGCGAGGGTGTTCGGCAGGGTCGCGGCCTGGATGGGGAACGGCAGGGTCACCCCCTCCGTGGCCAGCGTGGCGAGCAGCTGCCCAGGCAGGCCGAGATCGCTGAACACCTCGACGGGGGGCAGCCCGGGCGTGATCGTCTTCGGAAGCGCGAACTCGGTTGGTATCGCGGTGGGCCGGTGACCGTGGCCGCCGGAGTGTTTGGCCCCGCCGGAGCGGCTGGGTGAGGAGGATCGGAAGCGGCCGCCCCTGCCAGTGCCTCCGGTGCGGGCACGGGAGGAGCGGTCGTTCGTGCGTGTGCGGTTCATGCGGAACCTTCCCTGATGCGGCACGTTGTCAAGGAATTCCCGCAGCAGCTGAGCGGCACAGAGAATCGCGAGAACGAGCCAGAACGAAGCGGAGGCGGACCCGATTGACGCAGAGAACGGCGGGCCATCCGTCCGAATACGGCGAGCACTCCGGGCGCCGTTCCAACGCGACGAGCTGGGGCCCGCACTCCCCGTGCGGCCCCCAGCTCATGCTGTGCGTCGATATCAGGCGGGAACGATGTTCTCAGCCGTCGGACCCTTCTGGCCCTGCGCGATATCGAAGGTCACCTTCTGGCCTTCCTGTAGCTCGCGGAAGCCCTGGGCGGCGATGTTCGAGTAGTGGGCGAACACGTCAGCGCCGCCACCCTCCTGCTCGATGAAGCCGAAACCCTTTTCCGAGTTGAACCACTTCACGGTGCCAGATGCCATGTCATTCTCCTTCGGGGCAGTGTTCGGCGACCGCACCATGCGGACGCCGTGTCGCCGCGATGATCACCCCGTCCGAGAAAGACCGGAAATACAGAAGTGCTCCCAGCGGTAGAAGATCCGATGGGAGCGCTCGAAGTTTCGGGAACCACAACTGCAACTGGGATCGACAGTAGCACGGCGGGCCGGGGAGCGCGGGGTGAGTGATTTCACGCGGACGGTGGCGCGAGGCGCCGTCATCGCGCGCTGGTCGCGATTCTCATTCCGCGATCACAGGTATTGATCGATCCGGACCTGAGGGTCTCTCCGTCGCGGATCAAGCGTCGGTACCGTCGTGGGACTCAGTGGCGGAGCGTCGCAGGTCCTCGTTGATGCGCCGGGCCTCTTCGAGTTGGTCTTCGAGGATGATGATGCGGCAAGCGGCCTCGATCGGGGTGCCCTGGTCGACGAGTTCGCGGGCACGGGCGGCGATTCGCAGCTGGTAGCGCGAGTAACGGCGGTGTCCGCCCTCCGAGCGCAGGGGAGTGATGAGGCGGGCTTCGCCGAGGGCGCGCAGGAAGCCGGGGGTGGTGCCGAGTATCGCGGCGGCCCGGCCCATGGTGTAGGCGGGGTAGTCGTCGTCTTCGAGACGATCCAGCGAGGCTTCTGCCGTCATGTGCGCCTTCTGGTCGGGCAACGTGTCGAGGGGCCCCTGTTTGCCGCACCGGGCCCGGGAGACATGCAACACCATGCGCCGGCCCCCGCCGCACTCACCCGTCCCTCGGTCGCGCGGGGACCCGCACGCGAGCCGGCCCGCCGTGGGGCGGACGTGCCGCGCTCAGCACTCGATGATGTTGACCGCCAGCCCGCCCCGCGCCGTCTCCTTGTACTTGACGTTCACGGTGGCCGCCCCATCAAACTGGCTCTGACCTGCGCTTTCGTGGAGAAGTCCCTGTGGCGTGGTGCCGCGGGGACTTCTCAGGGACTTTCCGCCTCCCGAGGCGCAGTGACCTCAGGCGGTCAGCCAGGGGGCGATCGCGGCGAGCCCACCGCACGTGCACTCCACCGCCAGGAAAGGCCGAAGGCGTTCGTGGACCCGGCCTGCGAGGTTGCGCAGCTGTTGTCTCACGTGCACGCTCCCGTCCACGAGTCGATGTCCCCTTGGCCCGCGTAGTTGACGAGCACAGCGTCAGGAGCGCGGCGTTCCCACCCTGAGCCGGGGAACCGATGACGGGAGAAGAGCGTGGACCGCAGGAGCGCCCTCTCACAGCCGGCGGCCGTCCTGGCTCAGCGCCGTGTACGCGGCCTCGGCCGCCCTGCCCGCGATCACGTCGGCGGGGGCGTGTGCGAGGAAGCCGGCCGTGGTGCCGTGGTAGATGACTCGGCCGTCTTCGAGCACGGTGACGTGGGCGGACTCCTTGGCGAGGTCCGCGAGGTCGTGGTTCGACAACAGGACGGGGATATCGGCGGTGAGGGCTCCGAGGATGTCACGGAACACCCGTCGCTGCCGGGGGTCCATCCCGGCGGTCGGCTCGTCGAGAAGCAGGACACGGGCGTTGTGCGCACCAGGGCTGAGGCCAGGCCGACGCGGCGGAGTTGCCCGCCGGACAGCCTGCTGGCTTTTGTGTCGGCCTTGGCGGTGAGATCGACCCGGTCGAGAGCCCGGGAGGCGGCGTCCCAGGCATCGCGTCGGTTCATTCCTTTGGGCCAGCCTGTGTAGGCGACCTGCTCGCGTGCGGTGAGCGCTGTCATGGCGGTGATCTGCTGCGGCATCCAGGCAACGGCCCGACGGTACGCGTGGGTGCCGGCGCGCAGGTCCCCGAGGCCGATAGTGTCGGTGCGGGGGCGGGTGACGGACGCTGCCAGGCGCAGCATCGTGGACTTTCCCGCTCCGTTCGGGCCGAGGAGGATGGTCAGGCCAGGCGGCAGCGTGGAATCCAGGTCCTCGATCACCGGTGGAGCCCACGGGCGGTAGGCGTAGGTGCAGCTTCGGATGTCGAGCGGCATGGTGTGCTTCCCGTTCGTCAGCGGAACCGGCCCCTGGGTGGCTGTGCAGGCAGAAGCGGGAGTCGATTCGACATGACTTCGGGGTTCTGGCACAGATCTTGGGGAGCCGTCGCGGAGGGTGACGGTGTCGTTCGATTGCAGGGGAGGGTCACGAGCCGGGGCCCGTCAGCGTTCACGCATTCTGGTCCACCACCAGCTGAACGGCGCCAACTGGTGGTTGTTGGGGTCCGGCAAGGTACGGCGCTCTAGTTCTTCATCGATGCGCGTGATCAGTCGGCCCAAGTCCCGTTTGGCTCCGGGAGGAAGGTGCAGCATCGCCCACTCCAGGTCATCACGGGCATCGTTTATCCCGGGCGACCAGAACACGGAGACATCGAGGTACCGGCCAGGCTGCCTGAAAGCCGACTCGATACGAGACAGGGCATGACAGACCGCATTGGGCCGCATCCCCTGTTGGTCTTCGACCCGGCGGATCGCCGCACGAGTCCGCGCGGAGACACTGTGGACCCTCAGGACCGAACACTGCCATCGTGGCCGCCACCGTTCTGCACGGACGGCCTTGGGACGCCTACGCGGCATCGCCCTTTCGGATCAGCATGAGGCCACCCTTCCACGGCTGGGCCGCATCAGCAACTGTCGCAGCCAATGTTCCTACTTCTCGGTTCTCGCGCAGATCTTGGGGGCGCGTCTCGGAGTGTTACTGGAGCAGGATCAGCTTGCGGAGTAGTTCGAATCCGGATCGTCCGTAGAGCTGCCGCTTGATCTTCTTGATGCGGTTGACGGAGCCCTCGATGCTGCCGGAGCTCCAGTCCACGGTGAGCCCGGCTGTCACGGCGTCGAGGTCTCGGTGTAGGTGGAGTGCGAAGCCGGTGAGGCCGGGTAGTTGGCTGGCGTCGACCGCGTCGATCCAGGTGGGGAGTGTGGAGCCGAGTCGGTCGGTGAGTATCTCGCCGAAGTCGCGGACGTGTCCGGCGGACGTGTCCAGTTCGGGGCAGCGGGCCAGGACCTCCTTCAGGCCGGCCCGGTCGTCCTCGTTCAGGGTCGTGGGGTGCCTGGTGAGCCAACCGGTCACCTGCCGCACCGTCGGTATCCGCGGCGGCATGCCGGTCGGAGCCCCGCGCACAGTAGCGATGTGGGCGCGAACCATCTGGTAGGTGACGGGCGCGTTGTCGGCGAGGAGCTCACGGTGGAGGCGGGTGACGCTGGTGCATCCCTCGGCGAATCGTCGTTCCAGGTAGGGCTTGTAGGGGTCCAGCCTGCTGGGCCGGGGCCGGTTCTCGCGGATGGTGTCCTGCCAGCGTGCGGCGGTCGCGTACCGGAGCACGGTGTTGAGGCCCCAGCCCAAGTGCCGGGCGATCGCCCGGCGTGAGCGGCCTTGGGCAAGCATCTCGTGGACCAGGGCGTGTGCTGCCTTCTTCCGCTCAGCCCGCCGGCCGACGGGCTCCGAGTCGTCCCGCGGCCGACCGGAAGCCACTCGGGGGGCCTTCGGCGACACGCCGTTGGGCGACGGGTTGCGCAGGCAGTCGCGGTGGGCGGCGACGCAGGTCTCCACGGCCCGGCCGAGGCCCTGCCATAGGTGGAACCGGTCCGCGACCCGCAGAGCGTCGGGGGCACCGCGCCGGGCGCCCTCGGCGTGGCGCCCGCCCGGTCGCGGCAGATGATCTCCACGCCGGGGTGACCGATCAGCCAGGCGGCCAGCGGCCCGGCTTCACGAGTCGCGAGCACATCGACCACGCGGTGGTCTTCGACGCTGGTCAAGACGGTGGAGTAGCTCTGGCCGCGACGGATCGCGAAGTCGTCCACGCCCAGCACACGCGGAGTACCGAACCGTGGATCGGGCAGTGCCATGACCCTGCGTAACAAGGACATCCTTCCCGCGCCGAAACCCAGCTGGGCAGCCAGTCGAGCGCCGGCCCGCCCGGCCAGGGCGAGCCTCACTCGCTCCAGGGCGTGGTTGAGCCGCGTGGTGAACCGTGCGTGCGGGACGGCCAGCCGGGAGAACGGCTCGGCGAACGTCCGGCGAGGGCAGTCCGCCGACCCGCAGATGAAGCGCCGGACCGTCAGCCGGATCACAAAGCCCTGCTCAGCGAGCGGAAGGTCCTTCAGCCTGCGCTGGTATCGGTCGTGGACTCGGTCCGAGTAGCGGCCGCAGTCCGGACAGGCAGCTCCGGCCGTGCGGCCTCTCGCCGCCACCTCGACCGTGCCGAACGCGGCCGTCACCGCCTCGACATCCACCTCGTCGATCCCGTCGAACACCAGCGAGTCCCAGAACGATGCATCGGTCAGCATGACCAGCACCATCACCGTCCACAGCCGACCACGGCACCGACCGACAAGCACCTGATGGAGCGTCACTTCCGACTGCCAGACGACAAGGCCTACGCCGTCTCACACAAGCCAGCCCTTCGCAATCGAACATCGAGATGACGCTCCGCGACGGCTCCCCAAGATCTGTGCCAGAACCGAGCTTGGGAGTCACTGCGGCCTTCCTCGCGGGCCGAGTGTGGCCGTCGCTCGCCGCTCCTCCAGGTCGTTCGCCCTCGCTCCGCTCGGGGCGCTCCACCTGGACCAGCGGCTTCGCCGACGGCAAGGGCCCGCAGCTATCGAGGAAGGGCCCAGAGCGCCGCACGCCGCCGGCCAGAGAGCAGGTGACTCCCGTTCTCGCGTACATCGACCTTTCGCGTAGACGTGCGACTCCCCGTCCCGTGTCGGAACGACATCGCTACTCAAGTGCATAGCCACCCTGGGACCGGCTGTGAGATGGAGGACGAGGCCGAGAGTCAGTGCCGTCATGTTGGCGAGGGCGGCCAGTGGTTCACCGGCGCGCTCCGGCAGCACGGTCCAGAGCTCGGCCTGGCCGCCGCCGTCCAGGCCGATGAAGATGACGGCGAAGATCCAAGCGACCGGTGCCATGACGGCCGGTGGGCCAGTGATGGTCCGCACGCCGAGCATCAGACCGGTTAGGAACGCCACGTTGCGGCCGGCGGCTTGGGCGGCACCGGAGTCCACCGCCGTACCGAGGGCGGCGCCCGCCGCCACGGTGAAGGCGACGGTGGCGAGGACCAGCGCGGTGTCCAGTAGGCGCACGTTCCGGATGCCGGTCTCCTCCGCCTCGGTCGGGCGGGACTCCAGTGCGGTCATGAGCGCGGTGCATACGGGGACGGGAGTCATCAGGACGAACACCATGGGGTTGGACGCGCTGGTGACGAAGGACGGCAAGTTCACCACGGCGTCCTGTAGGACGAAGAGTGCCGCGAGGAAGAGTGTGAGCCCGGCGGGCAGCACCGTGTGGGCGCGCCGGGCCTTCAGCCGCCATCTCATGCGGCGCCACTCTCGCTCTGGCAGGCCAGCTCGGTCTCCGCCACGTACCGGTCGGCCTGTTCAGACGCGGGTAGTGTCCGTACCTCGGTGACCTCGCTGATGACCTGGTCCAGCAACGCCTCTCCGTCGGGGTACTGCCGGACTTCGTCGCGTTGCCACGTCAGGTACGCCTCGTCCGCGCCGACCGCCCATGCGGCCCACAGCATGACGCTGCGGCCGGCCACCGGGGCGATGTCGGGACAGGGGATGTCGACCGCCCGGCTGACCAGGGCAAGCGGCAGGGTCCCGTCGGCGTAGGTTTCGGTCAGGGGCAACCACCACATAGGTTTGGCCGATCCGTGGTCCGCGCGCCCCTGAAGGAGCCGGTCGGTGATTGCCTCAGGGACCCGTACTGGCACGCCGGCCTGCCGCAGCCCTACAACGTCATTGGTTTGTTCCGCGACAGTGGACACGTCGACGCCAGCGGCCTCTGGAATACATATCTGAGGGTCCTGTCCCATGCACTTCCACGGCGGCGTGGCCAGTGGACAACGGCGGCGTGTGGCTCCATAACATCACGGCGGGCGCACGATCGAAGGCGCCGGCGTCCGCGTGGGTCAGCGAATCCTGACGATGACCTGCGCAATCTGGCACAGCCGCACCATCGGCGCACCCATCACTAGGTCGCTGATCGCCCACGACGACTGAGTCACGTCGGAACTGCTCGTCTAGATGTTGATCGACAGCCTTCTGAAGGCTACTTGTGGGCATTTCCGTTGGGTGGGCGGCAATGGGGAGTGGCAACCTTTGCCCCCCATATCGCCCATATCGGCGCGGCGGATGCTATTTGCCGCGTCAGGGAGTGGGAAGATTATGCCATGTATGCGACAGTCTCGGATGGCGTAAACGCCTCATATCTCCCGAGTCTTACTGGCTGGCGACCCTGCAGACCTTGAAGCGTACAGTTGATTGCCCGCCGGTGCCACTGGGGTGCTGACCTGCGGAAAGGAGTGCGGCCGGCCATTCCCGATTCCTTGCTTAATTCTTTTTCAATCGCCTTCGTGGATTGCGGCATCGCTTCTGGCGTAGGTGCTTGACCTGCGAAATCTGGGAACGATGGCCAGGGGGCATGTTTGTACCCGACTCTCTGCTCGACACCCTCGTGAGTCCAGCCGTCCGGTTGGCAATTTTGAATTCAGGTCGCCCGGCCATATATTCAACGTGTCCAGGATGCGGGTCGCAGGGGAATGAAAAGCGGCCCCGGGCTAGGGGGCCGCCTTGTGTCCGCATCCCATCAGTGCCTATCTGAGAGAGGAACTCCACCATCATGTCACGACCCCGTGTGTGGGCTGCTGTGCTGCTGGTCCAGAGCTCGGGATCATCCGGTCGCCGCCGGCGGTCGGGTGCCGTGGTCGCCGCCGCAGTGGCCGTCGGGCTTGGTATTGCCGCGGGCGCGGCCTTGGCCGTTGCCAACAGCTGGATCTGACGTCTCCCATCGTCGGAATGTCCGCGGGGCCCGCTGCCGTTATCGGCTGTGGGCCCTCGCAACTGCGGCGTGCGTGGTCCGTCGCCGGGGGCTCGTCAGCGCCCCGTGCCGCGAGGGTGTGCCAGAGACTTCTCAGGGACTTTCCGTTCCTCAGGGCGCAGTAGCTCAAGCCGCCAGCCAGAGGTCGATCGCGGCGAGTCCGCGCCGGCCTGCCCCGGGGATGAAGTGGGCGTAGTGCTCCAGGGTGATGGTGGGCGAGGAGTGCCCGAGCCAGTGCGAGAGGGTGACGACAGACTCACCCGCCTCCAGTTGCACGCTGGCGTAGGTGTGCCTGAGGACGTGGAACATGTCCTCGCGTGACAGCTCGAAGACCGGGTGACGCCGAAGACGCCCGCCGTGCCGCGCTGTCGCCTCACCGACGACACGCACCACGCCGGCCGAGGCCAGAGCGGGACGCCAACTGCGTTCGTTGAAGGTCTTGTAGAAGATCCGGTTGCCATGGGAGGTGCTCAGCAGGAGGTGCACTGTCACCGGCTTCCGTTGGCGAGCCTCTACCCTGGTCTTCGGTGGTTCGGGATTGCGCCACGGCAAAGTGCACTCAACCGGTGGAAAGCGTCGGAGATGCTCGCGGACGCGGAGCCCCAGGTTTGGCGGCAGCAGCACGGTACGCGTCTTGCCCCCCTTGGGCAGACAGAAGTACGGCCTCCCATGACTCTCCCAGCGCAGCTGGCGCCGCACATGAACGACCCCACGTTCGAAGTCGATGTCCCGTTCGTCCAACGCGAAGGCCTCGCCCTGGCGCAATCCCAGACCGACTCCGAGGTCGACGGCTATGCGGTAGCGCTCCTGAAGGCCAGCTCGAACCGCGTCCACGGTAGGGCGAGACCATGCCTTCGCTTCTTCTCTTGTCGCTTGGGACGTTTGATCGAACGGTGTACCTTCATGGGGTGCTTGAGGAGGCGCTTGTCCTCGACGGCGGCAGTGAGGATGCCGGACAAATGGGTCCATATGACTTCGGCGGTTGAATCAGCAACCCGAGACAGCAAAGCGGCCTTGAAAGCGCGGAGCGCCGCAGCGTCAATTTCGATCAGTGCGGTGGAACCAAGCAACGGCATGATGTGGTTCCAGATCCGGCTGCGCGTCGGCGCCTCCGTCGAGGGCTCGTAGGACTGGTTGGGCCACCACTCCCGCTCGATGTAGTCGGCCAGGAGGATGCTCCCGTCGCGGGGATCATGGAGCTCTCCACGCTTGCTGTCGGCCTTGGCGATCGCCAGCCAGCTCTTCGCGTCGTCGCTCGTGTTGAAGGATCGGTCACGAACCCCAGGAATCCCCTTGACTCGGTACCGCTTCCCCTTTCCCCACTCTTCGTGCGTTCTCGCTTGCCGGTGGCTTTGTTTGGGCGTTTCTTGAGCCACCTGTCTTCTACGCAGCCAGCCATGGGATATCAGCTGGACCGTCGAGAGCGGCGGCGCTCCGAGCCCCGGCTGACCGGGTTGAGCGACTCGTTCGAACGGGAGTCGGCTCGCTCCTGCTCAGCTATCCATTTGTTGAGTGACGAAATGCGGTACATTACACGACGTCCCATTCGGAAACTCGGTGGCCCCTGTCGTCGATGGCGCCAGACGTACAAGGTGTTTGGAGAAATGCCGAGGTATTCGGCGGCCTTGGGTAGGGTTAGGAACGCAGTCGCGGAAGTATCGACGTCTTTCTCGCTCATTCCGGGGCCTTAGGCATATTTGGCTCGATGGACGTGCCGAGGATCCCGGAGATTTTGGGCTTGGGGCAACTGGAAATCTCTGCTATAAAGCGGGCTGGCTAGCCAGGTGTTGTACTTTCGCATCGTCGCGGACGTGATTCCACTCCCTGCGATCTGCCGAGGGCGAACTTTGTCGTCGGGCCCGCGATTCCGGGACGCGATGTCGCAGGCGTGGTCGACGAGACCGATGCGGGCGTGCGGGGGGTAAGCATCGGCGACCGGGTCTTCGGTCTTGGCGGCGTCACGGGCGTGACGGCGGAGTTGGCCGCGCTCTCGGCCTGGGCCCACGCGCCCTCCACCTGGACCGATGAGGAGCCCGCCAGCGCTGGCCTGACATCTGTGACCGCGAAGAGCGGGCTGAGGGGCCCTGCTGGTCGAGGGCACCGCCGGAGGCGTGGGCAGTGCCGCGGTGGAGATCGCGGTGGCCAGGGGCCGCCACCGTGATGGGGACGGCCAGCGACCACGAGTTCCTCACCTCCCTCGGGGCCGTGCCCCCACCTACGGCGCCGGCCTCGCGGAGCGCTTGGCCACCCTGGCTCCCGGCGGTGTCGACATCACGCTCGACACCGAGGTCTCCGGCTCCCTGGCCGGCCTCGTCACGATCGTGGGCGGCCCCGCCCGTGTGCCGACGATCGCCCACCATGCCCAGGCGAATCGCCTGGGGTGCGTCTGGCCAACGCGGAGAGCCACTCCACACTTCCTCGCCGAAGAGGGCGAACTTCGGCCGGCAGGGCCGCCTGTAGGACGGTCGTCCGGGTGATGCCGGTGTGAGGGCCAAGGCGCTTCGATTCGTGCATTCCGCCTCGCTCCAGCCTGCCGGCGAGGGGACTGGCCCGAGAGAGGCATGATGCGCTGGTTACGTTCTTCCGCAGCCGGTGAGCGAACCGCGAGAGTTGGCGCGGAAGAACTCGCTGTGCTCGTCTGCGTTGACCGCGACGAGCGGTGATGACAGGAGATGGAGAGCATGACGACTCAGCGTGGCGAGATCGACACGTCCGTGCCGCACTCGGCCCGTATCTGGAACT